>JBOFCV010000313.1:0-25030 GCA_051646305.1 Turicibacter sp. | reverse complement strand
TCGGGGTATACATTAATTTAAACTCTTCTTGATCGATGGGATATTCAAACACGAGAATCCCCCGAACCGATTCATCTTGTGATAGTTTTCCACTTTTAATTTCAATATCATCGTCTAAAATAGGAACAATCGGTGGCATAAGTTGTCCTAATTCATTCATTAGCTTAAAATCAAAGATGCTATAATTTATTGATGTCGCATTTAAATTCATCAATGATAATTCAATTACTAAATAAGCATAGCCTGGTTTAGGTTGATGATAGATGGTTTCTAAATCCTCTAATACATCATGTACCTTCAGTTCAATCTTATTAACTTGACCTATATCTCCCACCTTAATAATTTCCATATCTCCTAACAAATTAGGATCGGGTAATAAGTTTGTTATCTCATTTTCTGAAGGAACTAAATTAATGATGACTTGCTCACTACTAAACAAAGAGGTTTCCTCAAATAATAATATAAATGTATCTTCCGTTTTAGATTGTTCAAATACAAGCGTTCCACTGGCTACGCCGCCACTTATGATTTCTCCCATTCCCAACTGACCTCGTTGAGTAGGTAATGACATTAACGGAGTCGATATTTGTCCAGAACCATTTTTCATTTTAAAGTTAAATGGATAATAAGCGAGTGTATTTTGACCTGTATTTTTTAATGTTACAGACACTTCTATCCAATTTTTATTGCTATTTTCTTTTGATTCAATCGTATTTATCTGTTGAACTTGTAATATAACATTCCCTACTGAAATCATATCTCCGATACCAGATTGTTCCTCGCTAAGTTCATTTACTAAATCCGATTCCAAACGTTCAAATGTTTGAACAGATTGTTCTAAATCGAACACTCCATGTTCTTTTGATAATATAGAGCTTGGACTGTAGATGAGAGACACATTAGTAACATCAACTGGTTGTTCAAAAACGATAGTTCCACTGACTGCTTCATTTGGTAAAAGATCACCTAAATCTAACGCTGTATCCTTATCAAGTGTACTAAATATTGGTCCCAAAATGTTATCTTTATCATTGGTTATGTTAAATTGAAATTGATTATAACTAACTTTTTCTTGGCCAGTGTTTTTAAGACTCACTTCAATCAGAAGATATTCATATCCGGGTTTTGGTTTATTTATCTTATCTCCTTGCAGTTTGGACACCGTATTTACTTGTACTTGTAAGTTATCTATTATAGCTATTTCTCCTACTTTAGCTGTAACAGATTGAGCCATCGGCACTTCAATTTGAGTTGTTTCCTCCTTTTGATTAGAGTGAACAATCGTATTTGAAATAGATTCTGGTGAGATACTAACTAGATAAATGAAATATAAAACCACTGTGGATAAGCCATATATTTTAAACACATTTTGGCGCGTTTTTGGAATGATCTCTCCAAATCTAATGACAGTTTCCGGCGTGAATATTCCTGAAATGAAACATAAAAATGAGATAAGTAAAATAATTGATATGATATCCGGCATAATCTTTCCCCCATTAAAACTTTGCTAGTCTTGCATTTACCTATTATATAGCATTTTATAAACTTATTGACCTATATTCGCTCTTTTTTTCCTTATTTTGTATTATAATATTAAATTCTTCTACCTTCTAATACTTTTACGAAGGATAAATTTCTATTTTGTCAAAAAAAATCATTTATTGTGAGTAATGAATAGATTCTAATTGGATTTTACTATTAACTCTACTTATATTCACACAATAAAAAGGCGAACCCCATATCCGCCTTTTATTGTATACTCTATTTTTTTAATAATAAATGATAATGATAAGTTGATTGATTATCATAAAAATCTTGAACATGTTTTAATGAAATGATTTTGAACGGACTCGTAAGCTTGGCAATATCATTTTGATCCACATAGGTATGAAGAATTCCAGCTTCATGACCTTCATTTTTAATAATCGTATGTTCATCCAATACAGTATTTGTTATCTCTTTGTAGGAAGAATTTTCTTTTGAGTTTAATGTGATATAACATTCGCCTCCATCAACTAATAAATCATACAACTTATTTATTACAGATTTAAGTCCTATAAAATCTGTATGATAGATACTGTGATAAGCTAAAATACAATCAAATTTATTATTTTCAAAAGGGATATTTAACATATCTCCACATTCTAGTTCAATTTCTAGTCCAAGTTCATCCGCTTTTTTACTCAGCTCGATCAGTCCACTGTTAGATAAATCAAAGGAAGTAACTGTATATCCATCTTCTGCAAAAAATAAAGAGTGACGACCTACGCCACAACCTAAATCCAAGAACTCTTCAAAACCTAATTTTTCCCAACGAAGACGTAGAAAGTATGTTTCTTCTGCCGGTTGTCTCCAAAAAATTTCTTGCATCACTTCCCAATTCCACCCTTTTGATTTATATGAGTCCATTTAAATATCCTCCTTGATTATCTTAAATACGATATACATGATTCCCCAGATGCAATCTTTTACTAATTGTATCATAATTTGTAAAATAATCCACACTTTTGACACAAAAAGGACTTAATTAATCCAATTTTTAACTTTATTATATTTTTGTAAGCTTTATCATTCTGACTAAAGTGACTAAAGTGTCCATAAAAATCGATTGTTTTTTTTAAAAGAACATATATTGTCGAAATGTAGTCCGTTCACGATGCGTCATTTAATTGCTCATAAACTGATTATACATAATATCTAAAATGAATCTTTAACAATGATCCCCAATCATCGCGCCTCTCTTATTAAAATATATATTATTTATGGTTGGTTGCTAGGCTGTAGCCGCTTTCTTTTAAAAATAACACGAAGGAAATACTTGTTCATCAGTTCAAACATTTAAAAATGGTTTCTTTTATCCTCCTCCTAAAGATATCATTAGTCTCCTCAAAAAAGCTAACTTTCATCGATACTATCATCTTCAATCATTCTTACTTGCATATTGATAAAATACCTATTTTTCTTATAAATTAGTTTTCTTTTATTAACAGGCTACAATCAAATAAAGGGCTAGGTATAAATTAGAGTCAGATGCCACTTTCTACATGGATAGAGAACCACTTATTAAGTCATTATGTACGATTGTTAGGGTTTTATATTCAAATTTCAAAACAAATTCGGCAAAATGCGACAATTTTAGTATAAATCTTGTTTACATAGATAATTCTTTATGATAAATTAATACAGTTCATTCAATTCAAAGAACAAATGGAGGAATTACCATGAAAGCACAAAAATTATTATTCGCAGCATTCGCAGGTACAGTTATTTTAGTAGGATGTTCATCTCCTTCAGAAACACCTACCCCAACGGTAGAAGAAACCATTGTAACTGAAGACGTAACGAAAGAAGAGACTGTTGATGCTGTCACAACCCCTTCTATCGTATCTAATCAAGCTACTTTAGAAGTTGCTTTAACTGATAGCTGGATTTCATTATTTACAGCTGATGTTACAACTGATAAAGAATTAGTGATTAATTCAGAATATACAAAAGCTTCAAAAGAGGATGCCAACGTGATGGAAACAACAGGTCACGCAATGAAACTATATACTCGTGATGAATCCAAAGTAACAACGGAAACATTTACGTTAACAACACCCAAATTAACAGTCGTAACTCAAGGATCTAAAATACAAGGTGGAACATTCGTTGGTGATATTTATGTTGAAGGATTAAATTTCATCGCTAAAGATATGACGATTCAAGGAAACATCTTCTTCAAAACACAAGAAGCGATGGATACATTCACAACCGAAGGTGAGTACTCAATCACTGGAACTCAAGAACTAATTGTGGAGTAATCCCTATTAAAAAGCAGCAAATTTTATCTAGATATAAAATTTGCTGCTTTTTTCAAGACTATGAAGAATATTTTAAATTTATTATCAGGAATAAACTATTGCTATCTCTGTTCTTTATATTTAGGATAATAAAAACAATTCATCTATTTTCCTTTATATTTTTCTATCCATTTAAGTTCCTACTCTATTTCAATTTCTTTTCAGCAAATTACCGTAGACTAGAATATACGCCTAGATTGGAAAAATATTTTCTTTTAAAAACAGTTCCTCAAATACCATTTCTTAAGATATCTACAAATAAAAAGTAGAAACACTTCAATGTGAGAGTGTTTCTACTTTTTATTTGCTAACGTTTACGTCCTAGCCCCATACGTTGTTCTGTTTTTTTAAGTTTTTTATAGGCCAATTTATTTGCACGTTCTGCCCCTTGGTCTAATATTTCATCAATAATGGGTGAAGTTAATAAATCTTTCATTCGTTGTTGTATCGGTTCTATCTCATTCACAACAACTTCAGCTAAATCTCCTTTAAACTGCCCGTATCCAATGCCCTCATAGCGTGCTTCTAGCGTAGAAATTGATTCCCCTGTAATAACGGAATAGATTTCAAGTAAATTCGAAATTCCTGGTTTGTTTTCACGATCAAATTTAATAACGCCATCTGTATCAGTCATTGCCGACTTAATTTTTTTGCGAATCACATTCGGCTCGTCCGTCAACAAGATAAAGTTTTTCGAATTGTCATCTGACTTACTCATTTTTTTAGTTGGCTCTTGTAAAGACATAATGCGTGCACCTGTTTTTGCAATAAAAGGTTGTGGAACTTTGAATGTTTCACCGAATCGACTATTAAATCGCTCAGCCAAGTCACGTGTTAATTCGATGTGTTGTTTTTGATCATCTCCAACGGGTACGAAATCAATGTCATATAATAGGATATCAGCAGCCATTAAAACAGGATACATAAATAGCCCCGCACTAATACCTTGCCCTTTACTACTTTGTTTTAAAGCCTTATCCTTATACTGTGTCATTCGTTCAAGTTCACCCATTTGTGTGTTACATGTTAACATCCAAGCGAGTTGTGTATGCGCTGGAACTTCTGATTGAACAAAGATAGTTGCTTTTTCTGGATCAAGCCCGCATGCTAAATAAAGTGCGGTTAATTCTTTTGTACGACGTCTCAATTCTTGACGATCTTGAGGCACCGTAATAGCATGTTGGTCGACAATAAAGAATAAACACTCATGTTCATCCTGTAATTTAACAAAGTTTTTTAACGCGCCTAAATAATTTCCGATTGTTAATGTTCCTGAAGGTTGAATTGCTGATAATATTCGTGCCATAAGTCAAGTCTCCTTTATGTATTTATTAGTTTGAACAAGTAGAGGCTTAAATTCTTAGTGATTCAGACAAAGTTGTTTGTACGGATCTGTAAAATCTTTTTGATGCCACTAAAAAAATCGTCCTCTACTTATGATTCATCATAAATAGAGGACGATTTTTAACCGCGGTGCCACCTCACTAGATTAGTATGCACTAATCCGCTCAAATCTAAAAATTTAGATTTTATTCTCTGTAACGGGAGATCCCGGGTTCCATACTTCAAATAAAAGGAAAATCCCTTACTATTTATTCTGGTTCCACTCATGAGCCCATTCCCTTATTGACTAACTTATCGACTTTCACCAAACGCCGACTCTCTACCAAGTGTTTAATAAGCTACTACTTCTCAATCAAAGGTTTAATATTTATTTACATTATATGATTAAGAATTATATTCTGTCAATGTAATTGTATAGAAAATAACACTATTTTTATCTGTTTAACTAAGCAGCAGTTTAATCAGTCGGAGCTCTGGATGAGCCTAAACAACAAGAGTCGTTTATTTAATATTAAATTGTTGAGTGCAACCTAAAAATCAGCATTAATTAGATAGTTATCTAATTTTAGAATAAAATAATTTCTAATGTTATGATTTGAGCATTGTCGTTGTGATTTAGTCAAAAAAAAATGGACCCTATCAACCAAGAATGGGTCCATTTTTTTATCTCTCATGTACATCCGTATCATCTTCAAATAAGGCAACAATTTCATCACCTGAGAGTCTACTAATAAATGTTTCTCCTTCTTTAACAATGGATTCTGTTAAATCCATTTTAATGCGTTGCAAGACTTCAATTTTTTCTTCAATTGTTTCTTTAACAATTAATTTATAAACTTGAACATTTTGCTTTTGTCCAATCCGATGAGCACGGTCTGTTGCTTGATTTTGAGCACTCATATTCCACCATGGATCATAATGAATGACAACGTCAGCACCTGTTAAATTCAATCCTGTTCCCCCTGCTTTTAATGAGATGAGGAACACTGGTATATCCCCTTGATTAAATTGTTCTGTCAATGCTAACCGTTCATTTGTTTTTGTTGATCCAGTCAATGTTAAGAATTCAATATCTAATTTATTTAATTCACGTCCAATAATCTCAAGCATTGAAGTAAACTGAGAGAAGATTAATATCTTATGACCTGATGCAATACTATCTTCAACAAGTTCTAAACAAAGATTAAGCTTCGTACTTTCATCGTGATAATTTTCAACATACAAACTTGGATGACAACAAAGTTGGCGCAAACGCATAAGTAAAGCTAACACTTTAATACGACTTCGATCAAGTCCATTACTTTCAACTTCTTGATATAACTCTTGCTTCATTTGATGAAGGGTTGCAAAGTATAGCTTACGTTGTGCTTCTTCCATTTCACAATACACAACAGTTTCGATTTTATCCGGCAATTCTTTTAGGACATCTTTCTTTAGACGTCGCAAGATAAATGGAGAAACCTGTTGATGAAGTCGACTTAAAAGTGAGGTGTTATTTTGTCTAATAATCGGAACTTCATATTTTTTCTTAAAGCTTGTATAGGAACCCAAATAACCTGGCATGATAAAATCAAAAATTGACCATAAGTCAGCGAGTGAATTTTCAATGGGCGTTCCTGTTAAGGCAAATCTAATGTCACTTTTTATTTTTTTAGCACTTTTAGAATTCAGTGTTGTATGATTTTTTATATAATGTGCTTCATCTAAAACACAATTCCTAAACTGTAACTTTTGATAAATTTCTATATCTCGTCTCATTAAATCATACGAAGTAACTAGAACGTCTACATTAAGATTTTGCTCAATTAATTGTTTGCGTTCCAAGGCATCTCCATTTATCACACAAACCGTTAAATCTTTAGAAAATTTTTCAATCTCACTCTTCCAATTATATACTAATGAACTTGGACAAATGATAATGGATGGGTATGGGACTTGTCCTTTCTCTGAAAGCAATAATGAAATGACTTGCAATGTTTTCCCAAGTCCCATATCATCAGCTAAAATCCCCCCCATTTCATACTTACTTAATGTTTTTAACCATCTATATCCTGTTTTTTGATAGTTTCTCAACGTATTTTTCAATAAATCAGGAACTTCAAAATCTGAATCTTCTACTTGTTTAAATTCACGTACCATCGATTTGAAACTTTGATCACGAGATGATTTTAATGTCTCATGATGTCGTGTTAATTTATCTAGATACAAGGCACGATATTTAGGTAGTGTTATTTCAGTTCCATCTAAATCCGAATCATCTAAGTTAAAATCATCGACGAATGAGACAAGGGTATCCATGTATTCATTCTTTATATTTAAATAAGAGCCATCTTTTAATCTAAAGTATTTTTTATTTAGACGATACGCTGCCAATATTTGTTTATACTCATCTGGATGAAACTCTAATTCTTCAAAGTTTATTTTTAGCAATTCACTGTCCACACGAATCCCCATAGATAAAGTCTTAGGTTCTTTAATTTTAATCTTTTTAAAGCTTTCAGAAACATATAATTCACCAAATTTTGAAAAGTCCTGAATTCCCTCTTGCATAAAGAAATATATCTCGTCTTCATTTTCCAAACTTAGATATCCTTTTACTTTACTAAAGAAATGATAGTGTTTTACCATAGCTAGAATAGTAGCCTCTTGCGCCCCATCTCTTAGTATCCCTTTCCCTTGAACAGAATAGGTATCATCATGCGCTTCAATGACAACATCCCCATAATGAAATTCAATTCTTAACATAAGTGAACCTAACACTTCAGAATCTAAATAGAATTTTGTAACCAACGGATAGACTTCAAACTTCTCTGTCAAAGTATCTAATGCGGAATGGTTTAAATAATTTTTTATCTTAGGTAAAACGACCGATAAAAATTTCCCCATATAACCTTCATTCATTTTCAATTCAAAATATGGAAGTTGTGCCATTTTATCGATTAAGGGTAATACCTGATTTTCAAATGCTTTATCACAACGGTAAATATGTCCCTCACAAACCAAATACTTATATTTTTGACCTTCAATAACTCCAGTCAATCCAAGGTTATGGCTTAATAAATAATCAGTTTCTGCTTCTTCAAGTTTAAATTCTAGTTGAGGAGCATGGGGAATTAATAGTGTCATTTCAGAAACAAAATGCGGTATTTTACAAGCAATCGTTTTATTTTGATATAAATCAAAAAAAGCATCAAAATTGGAATTAGCTAAATATAAATCCTTTGTTGGAATAGAAAGGGTTGCTTTAGATCGCATCAATTTCTCAACATAGGTTTCAAGTTCATCACTGACTTCACAAATGAAATTCGCCAGTTTTTGTGACGTCATTTCAAAATTATCTAACGAGTGTTTGAACTCTAATTCTTTACCATATGAAGCAAATTGCTGTGTTTTAATATCATGGCAAAGTTTAAAAATATCTTTCACGACATAGGCTCGTGATTCGCCAATCGTAAATTCCAATGAGGTTTCAAACGAATCATTTAAAACTAATTTAGGTCGAAGTGAAACTTGATGTGTATACATCTCATGGCTAATTTCATTCATGAGCTGTTCTTCATAACTTTCAATTAATTCAAGTAAGAGGTCATCATCACTTTCAGATCCTTTATGAATTACTAATTTATTTCTAATTTGATCATCATACATTTTTAACAATGCGGCAATTACATGTTTACAAGATCCAAATTTTGTATGAAAACCACCACAGTCACAGGTATGATCTGTTACTTTACTGTGATCATCCATTGATATATGTATTTTATAGGTCTTAGAACCTTCCAAAACTTCTGCAAAAACTTGATATAAATCCAGTGAATCATATGTTACGTAATATTCAACAACTGCACCATTATAATAATATGCTTGGGCACGAGAAAACACAGCTGGATTCGCTGCGATATCTTTTATATCATTTAAATTTAGATTCACGTTACCCACCACCTTAATCACAAGTATCTCCTCATTTTACCATAAATATTATAAATAATCATTAATAACTCTTCTGATTGTCTCAACTTTACTTCTTTTTTCAAATATCCTCTATCACTTCTTCGTCATTAGTATTTACTTTTCTATCTTTTCTATTATTTATATTTGTCATTTTGTTTTTTTCTTGTTGGCTCTCTTCATACATTAAGTTTAAACTAGATTTAATCGTTAATATTTTATAACTTGTATCTGTTCCTTCTCTTTTTAAGCTAATGTGGTTATACAAGGTGTCAAATATTAACATAAAGTGCTGCAATCTTTCCCATGTGGGCAGTGAGTAAAAATTATTCAGACATTCCTTTAATTCTATGTCTATTGCACTTCTATCAAACTTTTCTGCACTTCCCCATAGATTTTCCTCTCTATTTATCCAAGTTATTAATTGAACAAAGTAAGATTTTAAGGCCAACTGTTCAACCCACTTTGCTTCTCTTACTTCCTCTCTTTTCAAATATCTTCCTATTCTAAATACTTCAAAGTAAAAATCTTCTTTTAGTTGTCGTAATTGACTAGTTGTACATGCAGTATTAATGATAAAATCAGCGTTATAAAAAAGGTGTAAAGGAATTTCCGTGTCTGGCTTGCTTTTTTGTAAGATAGGTTTCAATTTTTCGTGATTTATCTCTAGATCAACTTCTGATTCATAAAATATAATTCTTATTAAATCATTGTTTTGATATATGGCGTCATAATTCATAATGAGTGTGTCATTTATATCTCTAAACTTATAATGCGTTGCTTTTACTCCCCCTAACTTATTTTGCCATTCACTATACTCGGTAAAATAAATCACATCATCGACTAACATAATATAGACTTCTTCTTCACGCGTCTCATACATCCAAATTCCCTTAATATGTTCATTCTCCTTACCTAAACTATATAAATTCCAACGAAATTGATTAAACATAAATCGCCCTCCCAACCTTAACGACCAAAACTTAAGCGATGTTTAGTTATATCTTATGTTTCAAATCTATTATTCATGAAAAAAAGTTATCACACCCTTATTTTCGGGTGCGATAACCATTAAGTCTGACATAATATTTTTTGACTTGCTTTGGATTTATAAACAGATGGTAGGAATGCGTTTTAAGGTGTAGGGGCTTCTTTTTTGTGTTAATTTCAGTGTTAATACTTTCATTTATGTTAGCCATTACAGCATCACCTCTTTAATTTGAAGCTTCCTATATTAATATATGCGGTATATCTCATTTATCTATTGTTTTTTTAACTTTTATTTATGTGTTTGTATCCTTATTTATAATGACAGTTTACGGGTCGCTATCTTATTTACAAATGTGGCATCATGTTCAACAAATAACAGTGTCGGTTCATATTTCAAAATGGCTTGTTCTAAACTTCGTCGACTTTCAATATCTAAGCCATTTAACGGCTCATCCCAAATAAGCAAGTGAACTTCCTCATACAGACAATAGGCTAAATCTACTTTTTTCAACTCACCTAAACTAAAAGTAGATAAATCACGTTCATATATTTCACGATGACAACACATGGCGCCCAGTATACTACGAAATTTAGTTTCATCTATTCCTTCCTCATTCAATCTCTCACGTAATAACCCATGACTAAAGCGTGGAAATTGACCTGAATAAGCAATTTTTACACGATTATCAATTCTTATTAATCCACTGTTAATAGGTACGTCATTTAACAATGCTTTTATCAATGTCGATTTCCCACACCCATTTTTTCCTGTAATTGCAATTCGTTCTCGATTTTGAAGTGAAAAGCTTAAATCAGGAATAATGATCGTCTCCCCAAAACTGACACGTAGATGAGTTACATCTAAAATTTTTTCAACAGGGTGTGAACAATTGATTTTAATCGCCTGTGTTCTTTCGTTAAAAGCAACCAGCGTTTTTTTTTCTTGGATTTGTTGCTCAATTCGATTTTCAACGGCCAGAGCACGTTTCATTAATTTAGCTGCTTTATGGCCAATATACCCTTTATCTCCTGCCCCAATTTTTTGTTTTTCTTTGTGTTTTGACCATTCTCTTTTTTGTGCCGCAGTTTGTTCAAGGCGTTTTATATCTATTTCTATTTTCTCACGTTTCTCTTGTTCAAAGGCTTTCTTTAAATCATAGTTATATTCCCAAGAACTATAGTTACCGTGTTCAATATGGATACCTGCTTTTGTAAGAGATAAGATATGATCAACACAAGTGTCTAAGAATTCTCTATGGTGACTCACCACAATAAATCCATTTTTCCGCTTCAAATATTCCCCAAGAATTTCGATTCCATCAGCATCTAAATGATTAGTAGGCTCGTCTAATAAAATAAAATGATTCGGTTTTAAAAATAGGGCAATAATTTGTACTTTTGTTTTCTCTCCACCACTTAAGGTTGAATACGGACGGATAAGTAGCTCTTTAGATAACCCAATTAAATTAAGCTCACGTTCAATTTTAAAGTCAACATCAAAACCATCTAAATCTAGATAATTTTGAAGAGCATTTAAATAAGACGCCTCGGTTTCCCCATGACTTTCAAGATAACGTCTCATAATGGTCTCATATTCTTTTAGGGGCCCAATACACGTCTTAATAACGTCTAATACAGAGTCATTGTCATTAAAATTTGCAACTGGAAATAGCACTGTTTTTAGATCAATTTGAATATCACCCTTTGTAGGTTCTATTTTTCTTTCAATTAATTTCAGTAATGTTGACTTCCCTTTTCCATTCTTTGCAACAATACCGGTTTTCCAGCTCATATCAATCTCTAGATTGACTTGCTCAAAAATATTAACATGAGTTCCCTCATAATGAAACTCCAATTCTTTTAGTCTAATATTTGCCATACATACACCTCAACTTCTCTGGTTTGAAATTATATCAAACCTTAATTTGAATGTAGTTGACTGTTCTTGCTTTAAAATAGTTAATAAAAAATACCCTATCCGCAACTAAATGAGGTAGCTAGTTTAACGATCTAGTACCAGGTGAAGTGTGATAACTTTTTCCCTTTTCAAACCTGGTGGATGTCTCTGGTTAAAACAACAACACCAGCGCCCTTCCCTTTTCTTTTCGTCGGCATACATATGAAATAAAATCAGAAAATCGATTAGATTAATTGCTCAGATTTCCTCTTAAAAAGGATGATTTCCCTATAAACCAATTAAAATGTCCATTTAATGATTAACAAAATTCCTAGATAGTTGGTGAAAATGAGTTTGTTTCTTAACTAGTCATTGCAAGACAAGCCAAACTAGAGTGTCTAGCACCCGTTTTTTATGCTTTTGCTATGTGTGTTTGTTAGTTAAGGACTTTGCTCATTTTCTCACCCCTACTAGATTAGTTAATATCATTCTATGTTAACGTTTTACATTTGTCAACTATGATTCTTTTTCATAAAACCTGGTGACAGACGCTTAGCCATTGCTATTATTAAAGGTCGTCATTAAACTTGATAGTAAGCGTTCTCTACGTCTATTTTATAACTATACGATACTCTAATAGAAAGTAGCTAATAAAACTCCCAAAATAGTAGGTTAACATCCTATTTTTAATAAATAATATTTTATTTATTCATGCCTTTGAACATAAAAAAGAGTGGCAACTTAACGTCCACCCTTTCTATATTTCATTGTTTTAAACGTCGGTCAAAATTTTAATTTATTACTCGCTTTGTGTTTCTACTTCATTTTTTTCATCTGTTTCCGGTTTTACTTCTGTATCTTTAGCTATTTCATCTACTTTATGAGCTTTGTGATGACGCATTCCACCAAAGCCAATAAATTTACTTGTATCTCTCATTTCTTGTGCTCTATTTCCCATTTCAGCACGGATGACATCAGCTTCTTCTTTTGACACTAATCCGAATTCTACATATTTATCTAATAATTTTAACTTGTTGACGTTAATTTTATCATATAAATCATACAGTTCCTTTTTTTGTTTGTCAGTTAATGCATTAAACTTTTCTTGTGCCTCTTGGTATTTAGCTTCATAGTCTTTTACCATCTCTGATTTTTGATTATCAGTAAGGGGTTGTGGTTGTCCTACCTGTGCTTGTCCTGTCAATCCAATTGTTAAAATTAAAGCCATTGCTATTGCAAATGAATGTATTTTTTTCAAGTTTGTCATCCTTTCAACTACGATTAAAAAAATTGACCGACAATACTAGTTTGGTCTATTTGATAAATTTATTGTGTGGCAAGTTTTGTATAGCTTTCCATACTATTTGAATGACATTTAAGATCACTTGATTTTTTACATTCTATACTGGCTCATGAACTTTAAACCTGTTAAACAACTCGGTTTGAAGACATGCATATCGATTATAATCCTCCAGTTGTCTTTCTAAATAAATGAGTAGAAATACCGATATCAAGGGATGCTAATCAACCTTTCAAGGACAGAATGCTTTTGCCTTAAGAACGAGTTAAATACACGATAAAATCTAGTTATGATTGAAAGGGTTAAATTATTGGAATGAACTAAATTACTTAATGATAGTGACGGTACGTTTTGTTATCCCTCACGTCCGACGACAATACACAGCTGTTTGGATTTCTTTCCTATACGCATCTATTTGGGGGAGATTTGTATGTTCACACAAGGAAATAGCTAATTCCCGATCATAAGCAACGCGATGAAAATGAATAGAAAAATTAGCTTCTTCTTTACTATCGAGTAGTCCTTCTAAAATGACATAACTTGCCAGGGGTATAGAATCACATGAATTGCCAACACTTCCTACATTAAATAATACTTTTCCCTCAGCTAAATGTTGTAGAAAGGCACCATGAATATCACCATAGCCCACCATTGTTGAATTTATTTGTTCATCTTCTAAACTTTTAAGTATTGGTTTTTCGAATAATGTTAATCGCTCATCCAATGGGCTATCCGCATATAATCGTTTAAATAAACTATGGGGATGAGCATGAAATAATCGAACGTACTTACCACTACACCAAAAACCTGTTACTTGAGGTAAATTTCTTAAGAAATTCAATCCTTTTTGACCTATTTGCTGGCGATACCACCTAATAGCTTCGTCTTCTCTCGTGTTCTCATCACAGATAAACTGATCCCAGTTTCCAGCTACAATGACATCACACGTGCTTTGGCAAAGATCAATGACTTCTTTTGAATCGGGACCTTTTCCAACGAGGTCACCTAAACAGATGAGTTGATCAACTGCTCGATTTTGAATATCTCGTAATACGGCTTGTAGCGCTGGTATATTCCCATGAATATCAGAAATGATTGCAATTTTATTCATAAACAAATCCCTTCCTAATCAGCATATATCTTAAGAATTTTATGTTTGATGTGTTAACGTCATGACAACGATCTCTGGTTGATTAAATAAACGGACATTTATGGAGGAATTCCCGAGCCCCCTACTCACGACTAATCTTGAGTTCTTTAATAAATAGTTCCCGCCACTCATTTTTGGAAAAAAAGTCCGTTCAGGAGATAATAGTCCCCCTACAAATGGAATTCTTATGATTCCGCCATGCATGTGTCCGGAAAAGATAAGATCTGCTCCAAATAATTCAAATTCTCTTACAAGTAAGGGACTATGTGCTAAAAGGATTGAAAAATCATCTCGTTTTACACTTCCAATCTCTTGAAAAATGGTGCCGACCTCTTGCAGGTGGTACTTTTTAATTTGAGGCGGTACGGCACTGTAATGTGTTAATGGGACGGTAACCCCCACTAGACTTATGGATGAATCGCCACGATAAACTTTAACTATTTCATTATTTAATAGCTTAACACCCATCCTTTTAAGTTGATCGATGTATGTATCGTACCAGCCGGTTTTAAGATTCTCTGTATCAAATTTAGCGGTTAATTCATGATTTCCTTCAACATAATAAATTTCACAGGTATGAACGAGTTGTCTAGCTATCTCAAGGAAGATATCTCCTTTATGATCTGTTGAATTCACCATATCCCCGGTTACGATCAATACGTCTGGCTTTATCGCTTTAATTTTATGAATGAGTCGATGATTGTCACGGCCAAATTGCTTCGAATGTAAATCACTTAAGTGTACGATCTTATATCCATCAAATGCATTAGGAATTTTTTTATCGGCATAAAAATACTTTGTTACGACGAAATGATTAATCTGATGATGAATAATCCCATACATAATAAAAACAACCAAAACAATATATCCCACAAAATCCCTCTCCCTGTTGAAAAACATCTCTTCTAATATTATACGGTTTATGCAACACATTACCAACATTTTAATGCATGTAACTACCTACTTCAAAAATAAGTGTCCAAATGCATAGCCCGCGTAGATATAAACAAAGTTCCAAACGGTGATCCCGAATGCAGAATAAATCGTAAACGGAACTAATTCCATTCTAACTGTCCCCGCACTTAATGAGATTAACGTTCTTGCAACGGGAATGAGGCGTGCAATGAATATCCCTTTATCTCCATGTCTTTCAGGAAATCCTGTCACTTTATCTATGCTTGGGCGCATCTTCTTATATTTGCTATACAGTTTATCAAGAATCGGTTTGCCTAAGTAAAATCCAATGGCATATAAGATAAAACTCCCCACTAACCCACCGATGACAGATACAAATAGTGCTTCAAAGAAACTCATGTCATTGCTTTGAATCATTATTCCTGCCGCTGGCATAATAATTCCTGATGGAAGCCCTGGCAGATTTAAATACTCTAAGGTCACAATTAAAAATAAAAAAAACAAACCATATAATTTAATATACGCCATCACATCGTAAATAGTCATCTTTTCATCACTTCTCTTTTTTAAAAATAGATTGCTACGGTTATTATGGCTACAAGCAACGTAATTTATTCTATTCCTAACACTTCACCTAATCGCTAACTAATGAACTTATTAGGTGAGTGGTTGTTTTTTTGTAAAACAATTATGAAATTAATACATGCTGATTCAACTAGTTTTTAAAAACTGAGGGTAAACAAAAAAGCCTCTACAAAGTGTAAAGACTTCAATGTTTAATCATGTACAATGTTTATTCCCCGTTTACAGCCTAATTTACCAAAAGAATTATTTTATCTTCTGTTCTTTTTCTTCACGGATAAATAAAATATAAGAATAGGCAATTGAGCCAAATGTGACAATTACTAATGACCCAATACTTAGAATAAATCCAAATGTCCCCTTAATGAAAACACTTACAATCATTAAGATACCACAGCCTACAAAATAATACGATGACACGCGATGCGTTTTAATCCAGACTGATTCACTCGCTAGTGTCCAAGGTGTTTTAATTCCCATCGTGTAGTTGGGGCGAATTTGTCCAAGTGAATTTCCTAAAATGATAATGAGGGCCCCAACTCCAACTTTCATGGCCATATCAACTGGTAATTCATACCCTAATGCCCACGCCATTGTAACCCAGTGAGTTCCTATTAATAATAAAACAACAGCAAACACAAAGCGATTATATGCTTTTTCAAATTTTAAATACGATTGTTTCTTTGGATCAATTTTAGGAACAACAACCATTAATCCATATAAAACAGCCGGTAACAAAGCAGTTCCCATGGCATAAATTTTAGGTCCAGTACTATCTATCTCACCACTTATACCCCAATGCGTTGGAATGATTTTGGGCAAACTTGGATAGATGAGACCTGTAAAAACAACTGATATGCCCATTAAGACGACGAGCCACTTATTTACTTTCATCATGATCACCTCTATTTGTAAAATCAAAGAACCACCCAACAACATCTTGAAACACTGTTGTGTTAAGTGAGTAAATAACAAATTGCCCGACTTTCTCACTTTGAACTAAATCAGCATTTTTAAGTATATTTAAATGATGGGTAATCGATGGTTTACTCATTTCAAATTGTTCTGAAATTTGACCAGCTGTTAGATCGCCTTCGTTTAGCATTTTCAAAATCATGCGACGCGTTGGATCTGCTAATGCTTGAAACACTTTATTCATGACTTTCCTCCTTATTAAATTAATGATTTTCGTACCGTCCTTTTTAGAAGTCTTTTATTAAGAAGGCTTAATTTATTGTCTAAAATCTCTGTGCTTGATACTTCTCTAGTTCTTCATCTTCCACTTTTGATAAATCCAGTTTATTTTTTTTCACGACTTTCACCAAGTAAAATGCAAATCCAACTCCAAACAATGCCACCCAACATTCAACAAGAACCATATTTAAATAACCCACTTGTAATAAAGCTGCAGGGAAGTTAAGTAACGCATGAAGGAAAATCGAAAGAAAATAAAGGCTGTATTTACGGTTTTTCACAGCTTGAAAGACCAACACTGACAAACCAATGTGAACAATAATGGCAAATAGTCGTTCTAGTCCTGCCACACCAAATAGTATCGGTGAAGTCTGTACTAATTGCTGTGTGATGACATCTAAAATATCACCGGGTAATCCAAGTGTTGCAATTGAGCCATTATTAATCATCACTGACATAGCCAAGTTACTTACGTACGTCAGTCCAACCAATAAAACTGCTTCAACACCTCCGTGACCTATTCCATAACTGAGTGCATCTTGAATCCTATTTTGTTTTTTTAATAAAAACTTAAAGCACACTAAACGTGCTGTTTCTTCAAATACCCCAGCCATTAATCCTCCGTATAACATATACGCAATTGGATTCGTAAATAAGAAATTTGAAGTTATTTCATTGGCACTTAAAAAATATAAATGCACGGGTGCTTCTAATATTTGAACGGCTACAACCCATGCTATCATGCCAACAAAGAAACTTAATAACGACGCTTGATATTTCTTTCGAACCCAAATTAATAAAAATAGCGGTACCCCAACACTAATTATTATACTACTAATCATGAATATAATCGATACTGAACTGACCATTATAATCCCCCTCGTTGATATTTAGATAATTATCTAATTTTGTGATTATTATATGACTCATATCCAAATTTGTCAACTTGAGGAAACTCATAATCATAAAAAAGAGATGACTCTTCTTAAGAAAAATCATCTCTATCCTAATAAAGGAGCACCCCTACTTATTTGATTCGACGTTCATATGAAATTTCAGTTTCATTTTGCCCTACTTTTTTGAATCCAAGAGACTCAAATAACCGTTGTGAAGCAATGTTATAGTGAAAAATAGCAGGAACAGAAATCTTTTTCATCTGTTTTTCTTTAGCACGTTGCAATAATGTAGAAATGACTAACCTTCCGATTCCTTGTCCCCAGTACGCTTCATCTCCAATAGCAATCGGAAGATTATCTTCACTTAATGTGACATCCCCAATTGCTTTCCACTCAATGCCTTCCAATACTTCGATAAAAAACAATTCACCCCGCGTACTTAGAAATTCATACATGTTATAGATGTTTTCGATTTCATAAACACGATTTCTTACCCCTTCCGACAAATACATCACCTTGGGATTTTGATACCAAGGCAAGGCTTTATCCCAATCTGACTTATCAGGCATACGTAATCGTAATTTATCTGTGATTTGAATTAATTCCATACAGGACTCCATTCTGACGCTTTCCAAATAACAATTTTATTTTTTATCCTATTTCATAAGTTGCCATCAGATACGTTTACTTATATTTTATGTGTTCAGATAATTAGTAAAAGCCATTTATCATTATCCGTATTATAGCATGCTTTAATTTAATTTTAAACGGTTAATCCATTTCACCACTTCATACCAATGCGTCATACAGAACGCAATTAAGATTGAAATAATAAGTTGTCTAAATGATACCGGTGTTGTTTTAACCAAGATATTTCCAAGTGGGGTGTAGATAACAAGTGCTAACATCGTCACGATGAGTAAATTAATTTTAATCAAAACATGGTCTTTACATTTAAACATCATCGAAAGTGAAAACTCTGATTCAGAACGATTCACATACACCAAGAATAAATTAGAGACAATCAAAATAATTAACCCCAAAGTTCTCGCTGTATCAATCCCAATCTGGTGTTGTAGTGCATAATAATAAGTCCCAAATACACCTATAAATATTGATAGTCCCTGAAGAATTGACTTACCTAACAATCGACGATCAACCAAGGAGTCGTTTGGATGACGCGGTTTTCTTGTCATAATATTGGCTTCTGCTGGTTGACGTTCAAAAATTATAGAACAGGTAGGATCAATGATTAATTCTAGTAAAACAACATGGATAGGCAATAGAATTAAAGGTAAGTTTAGGATTGGGGCAATCAAGGCTAAGAGTGCAATGGGAATATGAATCACGAATACATATCCGACTGCTTTTCGAATATTATCATAGATACGACGCCCATCATGGACGGTCTCAACGATTGTTGTAAAATTATCATCGAGTAAAATCATATCTGATGCTTCCTTAGCAACTTCTGTCCCCCGTTTTCCCATTGAGATCCCTATATCCGAATATTTAAGCGCTGGCGCATCATTTACACCATCTCCCGTCATTGCAACGACTTCCCCATTATCTTTTAAAGCCTTAACAATACGCATTTTATGATTTGGGATCACGCGTGCATAAATATTTGTTTCCTTTACACGTTGTGCTAATATTTCATCACTTAATGTGTCTAATTCAGTTCCTGTCAAGACGTTCTCACTATTCTCAATTCCAATTTTTGAGGCAATTGCTTTCGCCGTTGTCCCATTGTCACCTGTAATCATGACAACACGTATTCCAGCTTTATTACATATTTTTATCGCATCCATAACCTCTGCTCTTGGTGGATCTTGTAATCCAATTAATCCAAGCAATTCTAAGTTATTTTGGGATAGTACTTCAGGAATAGCATCCATATTTTTCGATAAACCGATGGCGATAACCCGATATCCCAATTTGGCCATCTCTTCTTGATGATAACTAACATGAATAACTTCTTCGGGTGATAGTTGACAAAGTGGAAGAATACTTTCACAAGATCCTTTTGCTGCTAAAAGTGGCATCCCTTCAATCTCCCAAATATGTCCCATCATTTTTGTTTCAGAACTAAAAGGGTACTCTGATATAAGGCGGTTTTCATGTAATCTCGTAACATCTAGTTTCATACTTTCCGCTTTTGATAATATTGCTTTTTCCATGGGATCAAATGGAAAAGGTTCACTCGCTAGAGATGCATATTTTATTAGTTGAACTTCAGTTGTTTTTCCATAGGGATAAAGACTTTCCACGTTCATCTCATTCTTTGTTAGAGTTCCTGTTTTATCTGTACATAAAACGGATACAGCCCCTAATGTTTCTACTGATGGCATCCGACGAATTAAGGCATTTTTCTTGGCTAGACGCCAACACCCCATCGCTAAAAAAACGGTTAAGATAACAGGAAACTCCTCTGGTATCATTGCCATGGCCAGTGTGATTCCTGATAATAAACTTTCGACGATATCGTTGGTATTTATAAATGTAACCATGACAACTGTTACAAACATAAAAAGACCAATGAGAGCACATACCTTAATTAAATGACGGGTTTGTTTTTCAAGGGGAGTTGGCTCTTGTGGAACAGTTAAAAGGTCAACTCCAATTTTCCCATACTCAGTAAGTGCCCCTACTCCAGTCACTTTAACAATAGCTCGTCCTTGAGTCACAATGGTTCCTGTATAACACATATTTCGTTTAAAGTGAGATGATTCTTCACCCTGGGTAATTCGTTGCTTTTTCCAAACGACCTCGGATTCACCAGTTAAGGTGGACTCATCAACCCCCAAATCATAACTTTCAATCAAAATAGCATCTGCTGATATTTTTTCACCTTCTTGTAAAATCATCAAATCGTCCATCACCACTTGACAACCCTCAATTGTTTCTATACGGTCCTCACGTATGACTTTTACACGTGGAGCTGACAAATCTTTTAACGCTTGTAAGGTTTTATCTGTTCGCCATTCTTGAAAAATATTGATAGCAGCCATAAAAGCTACAAAACCAATCATAATGAGCCCATCGCTTGGCTCACCTAAAATAAAATATAATAGGGCTGTCCCAAATAACAATAAAAACATGGGCTCTTTAAAAATATTTAGGATTTTATGAAGTAGCGTTTCTTTTTTTTCTGACACTAACTCATTTAATCCATATTGCTCTTGCTTTCGGGTGATTTCATCAGAGGTCAACCCCTTATAATCCCCTATAAACCCTTCAAATTTTGCCATATCAATTCCTCCTTAGAGACGTGCTAACGGATTTTTTGTTTAAGTTATCATCGCATAATGAGTTCTTTTGAAAGACTCGACTCGTGGAATGAATCCTAACCACAAAAAAACCCGTAGCACTATTTGTTTAGAAATAGTCCCACAGGTTACCCTGCTGCCAAGAGGCCCGGCCTCGTGCATTGCACCGCCTGATCTATTGACAGTATATGTAGAAGTAGTTTGGATGTGCTAGATTTATTCAGGATTTTTTAGTTAAGATAACATCAGGATTTTTTTTGTAGTGATGTTTTTCATAGGTTGCTAGCGCTGCCTCGTTAGCTTCATTTGTAATTATTTTTATTTTCCCTACCTGACAATCTTTAAAATAGGCCTCGATTAACATGAGTAAGGAAGTTCCTATTCCCTTTCGCCTATAAGATTCCTCTACATACATCTCGGTTATTTGCGCACAAAGATGATCGTAACAAAACGAGAGATGGACCTGCGCGCAAGCAAAACCTACTAGCTTATCTTCTTGCTCGGCAACCACAACAATTTCTTGGCTATTTTGTAATTTCCACCTTACTAATTCTTCAGAGGCTTGTATCAAATTAAAATTTCTATTTAGTTTGATTAATTCTTTTGTATCCGCTACATCTGCTAGTCGAATTTTCACTTCTTTCTCCACTTATTTCCCCCCCTTTGGCTGCTTCATCCTATGCCTCCTAATATCTTGAATGATAATTTAAAACATTCTCTTAGATTGTATTCCATTTTCAACTCCTCAATACCCAAGTTCGTTTTCTATTTCACGACATCTTATGGTGCGCTAATTTCAAATGTTACTCCCCTTTTAAAAAGTGTATTCTTACCATTGGCTGGCCATATTCGTTTTTTTATTATTTCCCCATGATAAAAAATTCCTCTATACACGCCTAAATCAAGGGCATTAAAAATCAATCATTTACTTCGAAATGGTTTCGCTTCCTTTGGCATGCTTCTCACGCTTTCGTTCTTCCATATCAACTTGTCCTTTCTTTATAACCATTAAGATAGCCGTTAATTCGGTTAATTCATCAATTGAAAGTTCATCGAATTGGGATAGCTTTTCACTGATTTCATCAATAATTTTAGTTGTATACGAGGTTTCTTTTCGTTTTTTATTCAAAAAATAGGTGGAAATCGTTCCTGTGAGAACCCCTAAAAAACCAATACCTGAAAGCATCACAATACTTGCAATAAGCCGACCCCAAGCCGTGATTGGGGCTATATCTCCATATCCAACCGTTGCTACAGTCACAATACTCCACCATAAAGCATCACCAAAATTTATATTTTCAGTGATTGAAATCCCACCTGCACCTAGCAAGACGATAATAGTTGTTCCAGCTAAAACATAATTGAAATTATTCGTTTTTATAAAACTGCCCATTTTCTTAGAAAAAGTACTCAACATAACTGTTGCGCGTAATACTTTGGCAAAACTAGATAGTTTCATCACTTCTGCTACTCTAACGAGTCTAAAGATTCTAAAAAAGGAATGAAATGGGACAATCGTTAATAGATCTAACTTGTGCTCTTTTATAAACTTCCATTTGGATTGACTTAGACTTAGTCTTACAAAATAGTCGACTAAGAAAAATAACCAAATTAATGTATCAATTAAATGAAACCATAACTCAACATCGTTGGGTAATTTGATTGTTAATTGTAAAACGGTGATAACAACAACCACTAAAGCAAGGATCATCATTACCCATTCATAAATCGTTATCTTTTTCATCTCAACACCTCAAAATACAAATAACTATTTTTTAGTGTTAACCAATCTGATGACTTGATACCCCCTAAACCATTTAAAGACATTAGAAAAAAGATGAGTTCCAAAGTCCTCATCCTTTAACTAGCCTTGTGTTATTCAGATTTACGCTTACGATTGCAGTAGAATAGTACGCCTCCCGCTACAACGAATAAGACTCCAACTCCAATCACTGTTCCAAGTGTACTTAACCCAGTTGTAGGTTTATTTGTACTTGGTGTTGATGGTTTAGTGGAATTTGAGTCGTTATTTCCACTGTTTGAACCGTTATTATCTCCTGGGTTTTCAGGCGTTGGAGGAATTGGTGTTTCTGGCTCTTCTGGTTTTGGCGTTTCTGGTTCTCCGTCTTGTTTCACAATTGTGAAACGCAATGTTTCTATTTCTTGACCTGAAGCATCCATTTGTGAAACGGTAAACGTCTCTGTTTGGTTAATCAAGTCAAATAGTACCCCGTTTTTATAGTCGAGAGATGATTTTTCATTCACAACAAAGTGTGTGGCACCCTCAACTAATTTCACGGTTATCTCAAGGTTTTTACTACTTCTAAATTGATCAAACAATGAGAAGAATGATGATTTCGACTCCCCTTTAAATAAAATTTGTTTTAAAGTATCAGAAACATTAGAAATGGTATAGTGATTCCCCTTCACTTCAATTTGTGCATCTTTATCGTCTAGTTCAATCTCAACGTTATGATCTTCATAAATCGGTTTTTCTCTGACCGTTATGCGTCTAACAACCTCTGATTTATTGCCTGCTTTATCTGCTGCCGCATACGTTAACAGATATTCACCCGGTGAATTTGTATCAACACTTCCTGAGATAACAACTTCAACTTTTCCATCAACTGCATCAAAAGCTGTTGCCCCAAGTTCTTTGTACTGCGCGCCAACTGTTAAGAATAACTCAGAAGATCCGTTTAATGTAATTACTGGCGCTATCACATCTTTAGATATTTCAGGCGCTTCATAATCTAATAATAAAACGTATGATGAATGTGGTGTTACTTCAACAGTGTCTCCATCAATAATCTGTAACGTTTGCGTTCCTGCTTTTTCACCATTCACGACAACCGACCAGTTACCTGATTTCCCTAATTTAACAGTCTGAGTGGTATCATTTACGTTGTGGATAACAGCAATATCAGAAACTGAATCACCATTTGCATGATTAGAAATCGTATAAGACAAAATACCTTGGCTCGTACTTTCATCAAATCGTAGATTATCTTGTACATCTTGACGATTCATCATTCTAAAAGCAGGATGTTCTTTTCGCAATTCAATTAACCCTTTATAATAACTCACGATATCATAATTGTCGTATTTCCAATCCCAGTTAATTTGATTAACTTCATCTGGTTTATTATAACTATTATGCTCTCCACCTTTTGTACGCATCATTTCAACACCAGCATGTAAGAATGGAACCCCTTGCCCCATCATCACCATTGCGTTAGCTTGTTTTTGAAGCTTTTTAATAAACGCCATCGAATCATCTTTACCAGCTTTTTTCTGAACTCCCAATAACTTATCGTATAACGTATTATTATCATGTGCAGAGACATAACTAATCGATTGACTCGGATTCGCTGCCCAGAAATCCCAACCTTGCACTTGGTCATGAGCTGCAGATCCTACAATGCCAAATTGTAAGCGTTCATAAAAACGACTAGACGTATCACCATTAATGTATCCTGGTTCCCAATCGTTTCCTACATTACCTTTTACAGCATCACGCATATCATCATTGAAATAAGCAACACCTGGCGTTTGTTTTGCATTCCCTTTGTAAGCCGCTTCACTATCAGGTAATGGTGTTCCACCACCTACCCAACCTTCACCATAAATGATAATAGATGGATCATACGCTTTTAAGGCAGCTTCAATTGCATTCATCGTTTCAATATCATGTAACGCCATT
>JBOFCV010000508.1:0-4449 GCA_051646305.1 Turicibacter sp. | reverse complement strand
GTGAAACTATTTTTGTTGTCCCATTGATTGTTGAGCTTGAGCCACTAAACGTTTAGTGATTTCTCCACCAACTGATCCGTTTTGACGAGCTGTTGTTTCAGCTCCTAAAGTTACTCCAAATTCATTTGCGATCTCAGCTTTCATGTTGTTGATAGCAGCTTGAGCTCCTGGTACTACTAATTTGTTGTTTTGACGTTCCATGTTGTTCACCTCCTTTGTGATATTAATTTACCCCAGTTCGACAAAATAATACAAAAATTAAAAATATTTTGTCTTTTTTTTATTTTTTTTATAATTAAAGCTATTTTTCATTTTTTATATCCTTTTATCCACACCATCAAAAAAGCGGTAAAGCTTGCTCCTATCATTTTTATCCTGATTTCCTTGATTACTTAATAACCATTTTAATTTCAATCATAAAAGTAGCTACCTGTTTTTATTAATATCAAATGACTATTTTTTTAACTCGTCTATAGTTAAAGGCTGTACCTTTTGGTACAGCCTTTAACTTTTTATTTTATTTTTCCGACTTCAACTGCCTGGTTTAATACGTTAGAAGGAATATCAAATGATTCTACTTCATTCATATTTGAAAGGGACACATCCATTTTAAATGACATCTTAGCTAATTTTTCAGGTGTTACACTTTGGAATTTTGATGGGTATCGTTCTTTTATACTATTAATAATATATTGAATACCGTCTTCGTAATTTAATTCATAGTTTGTAATCATGTGATTGGTTTTATCAATCGTAAAAATATATTCTACTTTTGGGGCAGATTTAAATACGGGTTTCAAGTTCATCGTTGGCGAAAAATTAAGAAGGTTTGTAATTAGGATTTGTAATATTTTTTCCGATTTCATAAAATCTACTTTAACGGAGATAACTTGTTTTGATTCATCATCCTCTAATATTTCAAAATCGCTTGATTCCTCATTTTCTCTGGTTGTTTGGTAAATCTCATTTAAATAATTAATATTATTGAAATCAACAAAGTAATCAAAGTAATTGCTAGGTTTAGCTTTTGCTTCTTTAAACCACTGACCTCCATTTAAACTCATATATAACGTTGTGCCTTCTTCTTCAGTTGTGGCATATTGCTCTAAATCAACGGTCATCGGTGAGACACCCATTCCATTCATTTTAACTAAATAAGAAAGATGAGATAATTGTTTTTCATCTAACGTCACATCGCCCTCACTATGTAAGGCCATTTGATAGCCTAATATATTATAGTCGACGTTAAGTTCAACTTGATAACCCATGACTTTTTGTGTTTTTTCAACCACACTCATCAAAAACTGCGATTGACGATATTCTTTATATAAATTTGTATTTGGTATAATAAAGGTGCCAATTAAGATGATCCCTATAATGATACCCATTGTTATGCTATGTTTTTTATTCATTCTATACACCCTCTAATTAAATCTAAATTTATGATAAGGTCCAATACACTAACTAAACTGTTTTCTACGTTTTAGGTTCCTAGCTTACAACTTTAAATGCCTCCATACCAAAATATATGCTAGACTCAGTCCCCCTTTTTAAAACGAGACGAATTCTTATATACATAAACAATCTTATTCGTTGTCATATCATCTTGATTTAAAAATCTCATCTTTATCTATATGTATATGATGCAAGTACATCGTAAAAGTGAGAGATTTAGTTTACCTCATTTATTATATTATTGTAGCATAGTTTTATATTTTATTATGGAGTATTATTCTTTTCTACAAAAGTTGTCATGTTTTTGCACCTAACATTTCCATTGAGTTTTTATTTGTTATTCGTTATAATGACTAGCGAGTCTATAGACAGATTAGTTATTAAAATAGATTATCTTGTGTAGATAATTCTTAAAAAGGTCGGTGAGTATGCATGAAGAAAATTTTAGGTTTAATTCGAAAAGCAAATGAGGAATTTGACTTGATTCAAGAAGGCGACAAAATTGCAGTTGGAGTTAGTGGTGGAAAAGATAGTATGATTCTACTTTATGCCCTTCATCATTATAAAAAATTTGCACCCGTTAATTTCGATGTTGTCGGAGTTACATTAAAATTAGGATTCCCAGGAATGGATTTTAATCCAGTTGTTGAGTTTTGTGAAAAACACGGGATTGAATATCACTTAGTGGATACACAAGTCTATGAGATATTAAAATTAAATGCCACTGATGATGGAAAAATACCTTGTTCATTATGTTCTAAGTTTAAAAAAGCTATTTTAATTAATAGTGCCAAAGAATTCGGATGTAATAAAGTTTCAATGGCTCACCATGCTGATGATGCAGTTGAAACACTTGTATTAAATTCAATTTTCAATGGATATTTATCAACATTCAAACCGAAAATGTATCTTGATAAAACGGATGTTACATTTATCCGTCCCTTAATATACTGTTATGAAGAAGATATTATTAAAGCAGCACATCGACATGTCCCAATTGTACCAAGTACATGTCCAATGGATAAACATACAAGTCGCGAGGATGTAAAGGATATGCTTAAAGATTTGTATGCAAAATATCCATTTGCTAAACAAAATCTACTTCATACCTTATCAAATGGCGATCGTGTGTCTTTATTTGATGATATGACTGATCGACCTGAATTATAATAGTTTAAAGGGGGATATCCTAAAAGATACTACCCCCTTTTTTATTTTACTTTAAGAAAATCCTTGGCGATTTAAATCCATATCACTATCATTTTATGGGTATAAAATCATCGCTAACATAAAGTCACTCTACTAAATGAATATATCTTAATCGCCTGTTAGGTGTTGTTAAAACTATAATCTATACTAACTTTTGCTTTTTTTGTTAGTTTCCTAATGTATTTAACCTTATGTAAACTTGTTCGTTAGAAAAAATAAGATTTGAACTCATTAACAAAATTGTCTTTTATCACTATTTTTATTGATGATAAACAAGTTAATTTTATTATATTTATTCCATAATATTAATATCGTTCAATTGAACCCAAGTAAAAAGTCTGATTAGGTTGTTAGTTTAATTTTTTTCATTTGTTTTTGACAGTAAACTGTTAATTTATGTTCTTCATAAAATAGGAGTTCAATTTTACTAATATCATGCATTAAGTGTGTATCAAGGGTTGTTTTTAACCAATTTTCATCATAGCCTAAGCTTTTTAATGCTTGAACTTTTACAGATCCTGAAACAACAAGCGGTAATGGAAATACTTTCGTTGGCATTTGTTTTTTGAAAACCGTTAATTTCCCATTGCGTTCCATAATGGCATATTGAACCTCTTCAACAGACACAATATCTTCTCCTCTAAGAATCATAACAAAATCATCTAAATCAATTCGTAATTTTGCAAGTTCTTCATAGTCAATTCGTCCATGAACAATGAGCATCGAGGGCTCACCATCAACGATATCTCTAAGTTTTGTGTGTTTAATTTGGAAATGGGCCACAACGAGTTGGATAAGAATAACCACAACAACGCCACCGAATGCATCGAGCCAGTACGTTTCATCCACGATTCCAGACGCTGCAATATTTGCTATTAATATATTGATAACAATATCAATTGAACTTAACTGATTAAGCTCTCGCTTTCCAAGCAGTTTGAATGCAATTAGGATCACCACATAAAAAAAACCTGCTAATAGCATCGATGCTAAAACTTTCATTCAATCCTCACACTCCTATTTTTTATTATCTCAGTTTTGATAAAGGATACTATTTATTAGCAAAGTTAGTTCAAATCAAAAGCTATTGTCTTTCTTTGAACAATTTGATTTTGTTTCCTCTTATAAGGACAGTTCTTCCTAACTTTTTTTACAGATTGATAAATGATTCAACATAAGTTCCTTTTATTTCAAAAAATAAGCTCTAATGGCGTCTTTTTTAAAAAGGCAATCTAGCGTTAATTGGTGTTACATTAGCTAGTTTGGGAGATATCTCTGTTTATTATTCCTAAATTTATTGATAATATCCTACCTCTACCACTTTTTCAAAAGGTTGCTTCCTTAACCGGTTACATGGGAATAGGATTTTACATGTAACCCTTTTAGCCCTATAATAAAAGAAAGAAATGACAGAGGGGGATACGCAATGATTATCACAACACCTTTGGGAAAATACCAAGGAATTTTAGAACAGGATGTTTATGCATTTAAAGGAATCCCATTTGCACAGCCACCGATTCATGAAAAGAGATTTTTAGCACCTGTTGCGATTGCACCCCATGAAGGGGTTATCGATGCAACAAAATGGCAGACAAAAGCCATGCAACATCAGAGTGATGAGGATGAAGTGAGGGCAAGTGAAGATTGTTTGTATTTAAATGTGTGGTCAAAAAATCCAACGGGGCAATCTAAACCTGTTGTGGTTTGGATTCATGGCGGTGGATTTACATCAGGAACAGGATCAGATGACTTTTTAAATGGACAAAAATTTGTTCAAGATGATGA
>JBOFCV010000293.1:0-4655 GCA_051646305.1 Turicibacter sp. | reverse complement strand
TCATCACATGTTGAGAATTCCAATGCGATTGCCCTCTGTCATGATGATATTCGCAGTTACGAAGTACATTGAAACATAGTATGATGATGGCAATCAGGAGCGTTGCCAATATTATCGATAGAACAAATGTAAATACTGGTTGCAATATATAATCATAGTCATAATCAATGTTTACTTTAAATGAAGACGTCATTGTATCGAACAAATCACTAGATTTAGTTATCGATTGTTGATTGTATGAATAAGATTGCCTTGTCGACTGCACCGTAGTCATATTAATAGAAGCATGGGATTCGGTTAATTGATCAAATTGGACCTGTCTAATTTCGACCAAATATAATAACCATGGATGATCTGATGCTATCCGTTTATAATAATTAACTTTGTGATAATAAGTATCATTTGGATTGAGATATTTAAACTCATATTCACCTTGATCGAATACCAACGTAACAACTCCCTTTTCCGTTTTCGACGTGCATATTACTACGACCATTTCATTTTCATTACACACTCTATGGACTTTAATTGATTGAGGATACTTTTCAACTATCATTTTATTGTTCTCCACTACTAATTGAATTATATATTCTCGTTGTGCCAATTGGATCCATCTTTGTGGGATCGTCGTGAAATTGACATATACATCTTCCTCAAGATATGTTACCACAATTTTATACGCTCCTCTAGGTTTTCAGTTTTTATATTGCATGAAACTTTTATGATGATTCATAGTATCCATAATGACTGTATTATTTTCAATAAATTGGATAGTAACCTTTAAATATTGTAACGATTGCCAAGAAACGTGAATTTCGGTCTCGAGTGGTTCGATTTCAATTAACTTCTTAATCTCGCTAGTTGAGATTTGCATGTCAACAATTTTCGTTTTTATTTGAGTGGTAATATCTTTCTCAGCAACAAAATATTGAATTCTAAACACATATGCCGTATGCATTTTTAAATTTCTAATTACAAATTTGTTGTTATTTATATTTAATCTATAGATATTTCCAGAGGTAATATTGAGATTTCGAATTAAACATAATTCACGTGCATTTCCATTAAAATACCACAATAACATACTGTATCTGCGATGTATAGTAATTTTCTTTATAATTTCATTGTCTGAGACGTTAGTTAATCGACTCATTTGGTGACCACACACCTCACAAATACATATCATCAGTAAAAACGTAGATAACATTGACTTTTTTGATTGTACTTTGGTATTTATTGTAAAACATATAGGCTTATCTGATCTGACCTTCTCTTTTGATCGTAATGGATACCTTTCCTCATCCACTTCAGAGATTTTTTTACATCTATTGGCATGAACAATAATAGGATCTGCTTTTTTATTTTTAAATGGTTTTAATTGTAAATTAGTTTCTGTCACTCCCCACACTTTATATGGTCCTTTAAATGGCCTTTGTAACTTTGGTGACAGTCCCTTTTTAGGTTCTGGTTTGTTCAGATATACCAAATCACCGATTTTTATTCCATGCGGTTTCGCGTTTTTATCATATAAACTTTTATAATTCTCTTGCTGATGTCTTACATTTAGACCTGCTTTCTCCCAAGCTGACTGCATACGTTCATTCATTACTGCTTTATAATCTGGCACATCCATATACTGTGTCGTAGATGCTTGAAATTCTAAATCCATCGGCATATTATTTCTACGTAAATACATAAGATAGAACGGGGTCTCTCCTGTGCTAGCATGCACACTGTTTCGATACGCGTATAAGCATGAATTGATAAACAAATCCCAATCTCGTTGTTGACGATTTGTGTACGACGCTAACATATTGATTAAGGTTCCGTTAAATCTTTCCACCAATCCGTCCGTTTGCGGATGATACGGTGACGTTGTTAATTTTAAAATCTGGAATAATTCAGTGATAGCTTTAAATAGATCGCTTGTGAAATTTGTCCCTCGATCTGTTAACAATTTGCAAGGTGTACCATATCGAAATACGATATGCTCTACGAATATTTGTGCTATCGTTTCAGATTTTTGATCAGGTAATGCAAAAGCTTCTGGCCATTTAGTTAGATAGTCACAGAACACTAAAATATATTTATTGCCATTTGCTGTTTCTGGTAGAGGACCTATAACATCCATTGCTGTTATCTCCATAGGTGCTGATGGAATAGGCATAGGTTTCAAAGGTACTTTAATTTTTGTACCAGTATTTTTCCTGGTCATACACACTTCACACGTTTTACACCAATTTTTAATATCACTCTCCATTGCTTCCCAATAATATTTCATTTTTATTCTTGACATTGTTTTACGTGCTGACAAATGACCTCCTAAAGTACCGTCATGATACTGTAGCATAATTGCTTGACGTAAATGTTTAGGTATAACTATCACCACATTATCACCGATAATACATTTCAAAATTCCATCCTGAATAAAATATTTTTGTTTATTTTTAATTAATTGAGTAATTTCAAGATTCTTTTTAACAATTGTTGCTTCTCTAAATAGTTGTTTTATTTCATCATCTGACTGCTGCTGTTTCCGAAATTCATCTAGATTTGTAGTTTGTCTAATTATTGCAAATACGGTATCGTTTATGTCTGAATTATTCTCACGAATCCTTGATAACGCATCTGCATTAGCATTTGCTTTGCCCTTTCGATACCGAATTTCAATATCGAATTCCTGTAAGCTTAGAGCCCATCTGATCAATCGACTTGCTGTATTTCGATGAGTCATCAGCCACTGCAGCGGGCTATGATCTGTATAAAGGTATATCTTTTTTCCGATAAGATAATGTCGATAAGTTTGCACTGCAAAAACTATAGCCAAAGCCTCTTTTTCTATCGTTGAATAATTTCTCTCGTGTTTATTTAACTGCCGACTAGCATAGGCAATGACATGATCTTTTTCACCATCTTCCCTTTGGCCCAACACTGCCCCTATGGCATAATTACTGGCATCAGTCATAAGTAGAAAAGGTTTCGACATATCTGGATGCCTCAAGATAGGTTCTGATATAAGTTTTTGTTTTAATGTTTCGAAAGCTTGCTGCTGTTCTATACCCCATTTAAATTTATTTTCGAATCTCAACAATCTATTTAAAGGTTCAGCAATTTGAGCAAAGTTTTGTATAAACCGTCTATAATATCCTGCTAGACCAATAAACTGTCTAACTTGTTTAACTGTATTTGGTACTGGGAAGTTTTGTACTTTACTCACATTTTCTGGATTTGGTTGAATACCATTTTTCGATATTACATGACCCACATATACTACTGAGTCTTTGGCCCATTCACATTTAGAAGGTTTAATTTTCAAATTTGCTAGTTTTAGTCTTTTAAACACCATCTCGAGATCCTTTAGATGCTCTTCAAAACTTGTCGAAAATACAACGATATCATCAATATACACCAATGCATGGTCTAGATCCATTAGAATATAATTCATAGTTCGCTGGAATATCGCCGGTGCTCCCGTAAGTCCAAAAGGTAATACATTAAACTCATATAGTCCTCGTCCATCTGTGCATGCCGTTAACGGTTTATGCTTTTCTGCCATACCGACTTGACCATATCCACTTAGCAAATCAATTACTGATATAATCGTTGATTTATTAACTTTATCATAAATTTATTGTGGAATAGGTAGTGGATAAGTGTCTTTCCTGGTGACACCATTCAGCTTTCTGTAATCAACACATAATCTTAACTCTCCGGTTTTCTTTTTCACGGGCACTATTGGAGATGACCAAGGGGAGAAACTTGGTCGTAATATATTGTATTTCAACATTAAATCAATCTGTCTTTTTACCTCTCCCTGATACGCATGAGGTATTTTATATGCTCTCTGTTTTATTGGCGTAGGATCCGTTAAAGGAATTTCATGCTCAATTACATGAGTCCTACCCAAATCATATTCGTGTTTTGCAAATACACATTCATATTTATCTAATAAGTTACTCATAATTTGATTTTGTTGTTTTGTTAAAATTTTACTGTTAACCACTGGTTTACTGTAACGTTTAACCTGCTCTGGTATATTATCCATGGGTAATTCCTGTACTGGAGTAATTTGACCGATTCGGGTGTTTGCTTTTAATATCAACGGTTTGTCTGCAAAATTAACAAATCTAACTGGTATTTTTCTATCTAGAATTGTTACAAGCCCATTACACATAGGTAAATCATGCTTTTCCATAAATGATTCATTAGGTTCAAACAAAAACTCTTCTGTTGATTCATTCGTAGTATTTGCATAATATACCATTTCATGACTGGCTGGAATAGTTAAATCTTGATTTAAGAATACTTCATGTGCTTTATGAATAATTTCACCAGTAGGTCTGTAAATTAGATTTCCTGTTTTAAGATCCATCGCTACGCCATCCAACTGCTCGAGCACATCCATTCCAATTAAGCACAACACTGGACTATCTCTCATTACTAATACTCTGTGATTTATTGTTCTACCCCCAATGCACAATTCAACTTTAATTAATCCAATTATATTAAGCACATTTCTCGACATAGAGTGAATTCTCTCCTCTGTGGCTGTCATATTAATCAAATCGGCTGGTCTAATAATTTCCTCTGATATTATAGTTACGCTAGACCCAGAATCTAATATAGCTTTTATAGAGACACCGTTTAATTGCACA
>JBOFCV010000270.1:0-1979 GCA_051646305.1 Turicibacter sp. | reverse complement strand
AACGCCCCTAGCAGACTATCTACAAGAGAGCCTAAAAATCCAAACATTCCAATATAACAAATCAATGGGAAAAAGGGGGTATCCCGCTGGATAAATAAAACATACCAAACGGTAAATAGCGTCGCAATCAAAAACGAACCCAAAATAGAAGCAAGTGTCCCAAACCAAGTCACGCCACCTGATAAACCGGTTTGGATTGGTTTGAAATTGATGATTGAAACAGCGGGTTGGTGACTGAGAACTCCAAGTTCTGAACCGTATGTATCCGCTGTAATGGCTGCAATCCCAATTCCTGCACCGATTAACCAAACGAAGTCGTGAGTCAACATAGAACCAACACAGCATATAGCCGGTATTGCTCCATTAGCTAATACTTGAATGCCATCACGTTTTCCCATTTTTTCGTGAAGGTGATAGAGGTGGTATTTTCGTTCATCTTTATAGTGAGTGAGGGCTGATGAGGTGACAAAAAACACCCCTAATATGAGCCACAGGCCCAATCCGCCGCCTGATAAGATCAGAGTTCCTGTGAGTGTTGCAAGCAGTAATCCTGAGATCGTTAAGGCTTTGAAGAGATAAGCAATCCCTGATAAAATTAAATTGATCATTAAGCTAAACATGTTTATACTCCTTTGATCGCTACTTTTTTATCTTAGTGTACCACATTTCTAATATTTTATTGTTAATTAATACCATTTAATGTATATTTTCCGCATGATTGGGCATACTAAGACTATCAGACATGGAGAGGATGATCGAAATGGCATCAAAACAATCGCGTACGAGTGATCATAATATTATTTCTTTCTTTTATTTAGCGTTAATCTTTGTTATTTTCTTTTTATTTCAATTAAAATTTGCCTTTACTGAAACCATTGAAAATTGGGATTCTATGCAATATACGTTACTATTTTTTATGTTTGTGTTTATTATTATTTGTCTTTTAAAATACCGAATCATTTCCACTGAAGCCATTCATGAAAAGCAAGCGCTTGATTTACAAGAAAAAACCGTAAATTTAAGAAAGACCGGTTTGTATCAACAAGTCATGGCGATGAATCCGTATGATTTTTCTGAACTTGTGGGTGACTTGTTCCGAGCAAAAGGCTATAAACGGGTTTTTAGTCATCCTAAAGTTGCTCATTTATTTCATGATATCGAAATGTATCAGGATGATAAGAAAGTATTCGTGTCCTGCAAGTTGTTACCCAATCAACAACAAGTGAATCAAGCTTATTTAGATCGCCTATTTTTACAAATGCGCAATTTAAATATGGATGAAGGAATCTTCGTCACCTTAAGTGAGTTTACCCCTGAGTGTTATGAATTTGTAGCAAATAAATCAATTACCCTTATAAATGGGGATACCCTGTTAGAAGAACTGCTCAAATATTCTGACCTATAAAAATGAAGACGTCGCACTATCTATTCGAAAGTGCGACGTCTTTTTATTTATTTAACTAAAGCAGCCATATCTTTTGGCAATGGAATTTGGAGTTGTATGAACTCACCTGTCATCGGATGTGTCATCTCAATTTCATACGAATGAAGGGCTTGACGTTTTAACTTCTGAAATGGCACCGTCCCCCCATAAAGAGAATCCCCCAGTAACGGATGCCCTAAATGACTCATATGAACACGAATTTGATGTGTGCGTCCCGTTTTAAGCTCAAGCTCCACCAATGAATACTGATTAAATCTTTTCTTCACTTCATAATGGGTAATGGCTTGATCGCCACTTGGTGTGACACGTCGACGTGCATTATGATGGCGGTCTTTCCCGATCGGTTCATTTACCACTCCTCTATTACCTTTAAATGTACCGTGAACAAGTGCTAAATATATTCGCTTGATTTTTTTCTGTGAAAGCCATTGATCTAGCAAACTATGAGCAAGGTAATGTTTAGCAAAAATAATGCCCCCACTCGTATCGGTATCGAGTCGATGAATATAGCGCACACGATGGTTAAGGCCTTGTT
>JBOFCV010000257.1:0-9750 GCA_051646305.1 Turicibacter sp. | reverse complement strand
CAATGGTTATTATGGATGACGGTCAATGTTTTCTCGATTCTGATGTGGTTGTTATTACTAAACACGCCAGATGGAAGTATCTCCATGTTAATCATGTTCAGCGCTTATTTGATAAACGGAATTTATGGTTATTTAAACTGGCGAAAATTAAGCGCGTAATATAATAAGGATACAGAGATTGAATATCAATCTCTTTTTTTGTTGCATTTAAACTGATTTTGACACATGGATTTTGTCACCAAATTTAAAGTTAGATGGTAGAATATTAGTGTATAAGAGGGGGATGTTATGAAGAAAACGATTGTGATAACAGGGAGCACGCGAGGTATTGGCAAAGGAATGGCCGTGGAATTTTTGAGACGGGGTCATCAGGTGATTATTAATGGGACAAGTAGAGATTCAGTGGGAAAAGCGTTGGATGAGTTGCGTGGAATATATCCTGATCAGGTGTATGGGTGTCCGGGATTGAGTACGGATTATCAGGCGATGGCGTTGCTTTATGACTATGCGGTGGAGCGTTTTGGGTGTGTGGATATTTGGATTAATAATGCGGGGGTTTCACAAGAGGGGAAATTTTTTGTTGAGATGGAGAGTAAACAGATAAAGCATGTGTTGGATATTAATGTGATGGGTGTGGCAAATGGGAGTCTGGTTGCGGCGAATAAAATGTTACTGCAAGGTCACGGGCAAATTTATAATATGGAGGGCTTGGGAAGTGATGGGATGATTATTCCAAAGTCTGTTATTTATGGCACCTCGAAATATGCGGTTACTTATGTTACGAAAGGATTAGCCAAAGAGTTAAAAGAAACGCCGGTACAGGTTGGAAGGTTGAGTCCTGGGATGGTGCTTACTGATTTGATGTATGATTCGTTGAATGATATGGAGGATAAAGAACGGGTGGTACAGTTGCGTAAGGTATTAAATATTTTAGGTGATAAAGTGGAGACGGTGACGCCTTTCTTAGTAGAGGGAATATTAGCAAATAAGAAAAATAATGCCTTTATTAACTGGTTGCCTAAAACAAAAACGGCGATGAGATTTGCAACAAGCGGATTCAAAAAACGCCACCTAGTAAAATAAAAAACTCGCTGATAATATAAGTAAAGACTAAGTTCAATACAACCTTAAAAAACTTAAACCAATACTCTAGGATACCTTCGTATCAAAGTATTCAAAGTTTATAACGTGATTCTTAAACCGTAAAAAATATTTCTGTTTGAATAGAGATGAAAAATAAGAAAGTCTCCTATTATTTAGTTTACGCTAAATGAAGTAGGGGATTTTTTGGTTTTTGGGCAACCTTGAATTAGTAAATACAGCGTTGAGGGATTGATGACTGTGGCAAACCATGTATTTTTAAATTTCATAGGAAGCACCCCAGGGATTGGTATAAAATCAATCATTTTTAAAAAGTTAACGTTAAAACAAAAAATGAGTAAATTCATTTACTATATCGCTAATATATGGTAATTTAATAGTTAGATATAAAACTGTTAGATATCTAACTATTTACAGCGTGAGGGGAAACTATTGTATGAAAAGTAATTTAAGACATCGTAAAAAGGACGTGTTACACGGGGTGATGATGCGCGTGAATCGATCACATCGGAAGTTAATAAGAGAGGAACTAACTAAAGTTAACTTAACCGAAGGGAAACCTAAAATATTAGATTTTTTATTTGCTAACTCAGGATGTAGCCAACGAGAACTATCACAGAGTTGCCACATCGAACCTGCAACAGTCAGTAGTATTTTAACTATTATGGAAAATGATTCATTAATTTACCGTGATCGAAATGAAAAGGATAAACGCGTGATTAATGTTTTTTTAACTGAAAAAGGATATGAAGCTTATGAACAAGTCGAAAGAATATTTACAGAAGTTGATGCTATCTGTTTTAAAGGATTTACAGAAGAAGAGAAAGTGATGACGATTCAATTGCTGAATAAAATGAACGAGAACATCAGGGAGAGGGCGGAATAACGTGTTTAAATTATTAAAATTTTTAAAGGGATCAGCTAAATTTTTTGCTATTATTGCCCCATTATCGATGCTTTTAGAAGTCGGTATGGATTTGTTACAACCCTTATTATTATCACAAATTATTGATGTTGGGGTAGCGAATGGCGATTTGTCATATGTGTTACGTGTGGGTTTTTTTATGTTGATCATCGCAATTGTTGGACTTATTGCGGGTGGGGCATGTTCGGCGTTTGCAGCCATTGCTGCAATGGAAATGGCCAAGGAATTAAGACTTGGGGTTTTTGACAAAATTCAGAACTTATCATTTTTAGATATTGATAAATTGAAAACATCTTCTTTAATTACACGCTTAACAAATGATGTGACGCAAGTTCAGACGATGGTAAATGTGACCTTGAAAATGGCAGTTCGAGCACCGATTATGTGTATCGGAGGGATTGCTTTAGCCATCACCATTTCACCTAAATTGGCATTTGTTTTTGGCGTTTCCATGCCACTTATTGTCTTAGCTGTTATTTTAATTGTCAAAAAATCATCCCCCTTATTTAAAATAGTTCAAGAAAAACTAGATCAATTGAATGTGGTGATGCGCGAAAATATTTTAGGAATTCGCGTCATTAAATCATTTAATTTAGAGTCACAACAAAAAAATCGCTTTAAAGAGACGAATCAAGAATTAACAGCAATCAGTATCTCATCGCAAAATATGAACTTTTTATTACTTCCGATTACAACGCTTATTATGAATATTACGGTTGTTTGTATTTTATGGTTTGGTGGGAATATGGTCAATGTAGGTGAGTTAGAAGTTGGGAAAATTATGGCCTTCATTAACTATTCGATTCAAATCATGGGTTCTATGATGATGGCGATCAATTTAATGATTAATTTCTCAAGAGCCAATGCTTCAGCGGATCGAATTAATGAAATCCTAGAAACACAAGCCTCAATCCAAGAAGATCAATGGGCACTTGAAGTAAATCAATACGATGTGGAATTTAGAAATGTTTCATTTAGATATAATGAGGATAGCGATCCAGTGTTAACAAATATTTCATTTAAGGCAAAACAAGGTCAAAAAATTGGAATTATTGGTTCAACTGGATCAGGGAAAAGCTCCTTAGTTAGTTTAATTCCAAGGTTATATGACTGTAGTGATGGGGAAGTGTTAGTGGGTGGTGCAAACGTCAAAACCATCAAATTATCACAACTAAGAGACGCTATCGGTGTCGTCCTCCAAGAAACGATTTTATTCTCTGGAAGTATTGAAACGAATTTAAGATTTGGAGACAATACTGCAACTGAGGAAATGATTGAAAAAAGTGTTATCGATGCGCAGGCGTTTGAATTTATTTCTCAAAAAGATGCGGGATATCATAGCATTGTGGAGCAACGTGGAAAGAATTTATCGGGTGGGCAGAAACAGAGATTATCGATTGCAAGAACGTTAGTTAAAAACCCTAAGATTTTAATTATGGATGATTCAACAAGTGCACTGGATATGGAAACGGAATCAAAACTTCAGTCCGCAATTAAAAATGAACGCGCCGATGCGACGCTATTTGTTATTGCGCAACGAATTTCTGGGGTCATGGATGCGGATCAAATTATTGTGATGGATCAAGGACAAATATCAGGAATCGGATGTCATAAAGATTTATTAAGAACTAATGACATCTATAGAAGTATAGCTGTATCGCAATTAGGGGAGGAGGTGCTTGCAGGTGAGTAATAAACCAATGGCATCCGTTAGACCTGGAGGTGGACCAGGGCCACATATGAATTTAGGTCGTAAAGCAGAAAAACTTAAAAATCCAAAACAAACACTTATCCGATTACTTCGCTATATGGGTGATAAAAAGCTTTCGTTATTTCTAATTGTCGTGTTTGGAATTGTTGCAACACTAGTTACAATTGTCGGAACTAAATTAAATGGGGACATTGTAGATGACTATATTATGCTTGGTGATATGAGCGGATTATTTAGAATCTGTTGGATTTTAATTGCGATGTATGTTGTGTCAGCACTCGCAAACTTTATCCAAAATCGCTTGATGGTTAAAATATCGCAAACAACTGGCGCGGATATTCGTCGCGATCTATTTGAGAAAATGCAGTCACTGCCGTTAAAATACTTCGATACTCATTCAAGTGGCGATTTAATGAGTCGTCTAACAAATGATGTGGATAATATTAGTATGACCTTATCACAAAGTATTACCCAATTCGCATCTGCCTTCATTATGATTATTGGGATGATCATCGCCATGTTTTTACTAAGTCCACCTTTAATGTTAGTGGGACTTGTCACAACACCGATTATGTTTATCACGACGCGATTGATTATGAAAAAAACACAGCCATTCTTTATTAAGCGTCAAAAAGAACTAGGCGCATTAAATGGTTATATTGAAGAAATGGTATCCGGTCAAAAGGCAGTGCTATTATTCTCTCAAGAAGAAAAAGTGAAAATGGAGTTTCAAGAAATCAATGAACGCTTAACGAAAAGTGCCATATATGCCGATTCATTATCCGGTGTGATGGGTCCGATTATGAACTTCATTGGAAATTTAACTTATCTGCTACTTGCTGTCTTTGGCGGGTATTTTATCTTAATCGGAATGGATATTACCGTGGGAATCGTCTTCACCATTATTTTATACATGCGTAACTTCAACCGTCCAATCAATGAGATACTAAATCTATCAAATGCCATTCAATCTGCGCTAGCAGGAGCAGAACGCGTCTTTGCGGTGATGGATGAAGCACCAGAAACAGACAGTGAAAATGCCTTGCCATTACCGATTCATAACGGGGAAGTCAGTCTTAAAAATGTTGAATTCTCGTATGATTCAAACAAGAAAATTCTGAAAGGAATTGATTTAGAAGCGCATGTGGGACAGACTGTTGCGATTGTTGGACCGACGGGGTCGGGTAAAACGACGATCATCAATTTATTAAATAAATTCTATCAAATTGATAGTGGCGAGATCGTGATTGATGGGCATGATATCAATGAGTTTGAAATGTCATCACTTCGAAAATCTATTTCTATTGTGTTACAAGATACGTACTTATTCACAGCAACCGTTGCTCAAAATATTAGATATGGTCGATTAGATGCAAGTGATGAAGAGATCAAACAAGCAGCCAAGCTTGCCAATGCTCATGGCTTTATTAAACAATTACCACATGGGTACGAGACCGTTTTATCGGATAATGGAAGTAATTTATCACAAGGTCAGCGTCAATTACTCGCGATTACGAGAGCTATTTTAGCAGAGTCTGCTATTTTAATTTTAGATGAGGCGACCTCATCGATTGATACCCGAACAGAAGTAGCCATTCAAGAGGCAATGGTGAATTTAATGAAAGGGAAAACAACCTTTATCATTGCTCACCGTCTAAGTACCATTCGAAATGCCGATATGATTCTAGCTGTTAAAGATGGGAAAATAATCGAACGCGGAACGCACGATGAGTTGTTAGCAAGTAATGGCTTCTATGCCAACCTTTATAATAGTCAATTTAGAAGCGGGCTAAGTATTTAACCGAATCGATAAAAGGCACCTATTGAGTTAGATCAGTGGGTGCCTTTTGTTTAGTATAATAACTGGTAAAATCTGTTTTAGTTTATCTGTGTGATGTGTATAATGAAATAAGAAAATAATTCATCATAGAATGAGTGTGAGGAATGAAAGTAGTTTAGAAAATAGATGGATAACGTTGAAATTGGAGGTGAGAAATATGGAAAAAGTTATTGTTATAGGTTGTCCAGGAAGTGGGAAGAGCACATTTTCAAGATCTTTACATAATGTAACTGGAATACCCCTCTATCATCTGGATATGATGAATTGGAATGCTGACAGAACTATTGTTCCAAAAATGATTTTCAGAGAACGGCTTCATCAAGCGATAGAAAAAGAATCTTGGATTATTGATGGAAACTATGGTTCTACAATTGATATACGATTACAATATTGCGATACAGTCTTTTTCTTAGATTATCCACTGGATGTATGTCTAAAAGGGGTTTTATCGAGAAAAGGTAAAGAGCGAACAGATATGCCTTGGATTGAAGAACCTGGAGAAGAAGATTCGGAATTTATCGAGTTTATAAAAAACTACAACTTGGTGTGTAAACCTGACGTAATGGATTTATTAAATAAATGCGAAGAAAAAGATATTTTCATCTTCAAATCCCGTGATGAAGCTGACCAATATCTATCTCAACTATAGTAACAACTTCTTGTTCGTTGAAAAGGTGTTTGATCATAATGCAGGGGGGAACAAATGCCAGTGTAGCATATAGAATCACAGAACAAGTTTAATAAATGATGGACTATGATGTTGTAGGTGTCTTCCAACCTTAAACAGTGAGAAAGATTATAAACATTACTAAATTTAGTAAAAGATAATATTGAAGATAAATGTGCGCATGAAAAGGAGCGATAAAATGGAAATTTGGGATTTGTATACAAAAGATAGAATTAAAACAAATGAGACCATGGTTAGAGGGGAACAAATGCCTAAAGGAGTTTATCGATTGGTCGTTCATGTCTGTATTTTTAATGCTCAAGGTGAGATGTTAATTCAACAACGTCAACCCTTTAAAGTGGGTTGGCCAAATATGTGGGACCTGACGGTTGGTGGTAGTGCTGTGTCTTTAGATACAAGTCAAGTGGCAGCAGAACGTGAAGTTTATGAAGAAATTGGATACCCGTTATCACTTGATGGGATAAGACCGGCTCTAACCATTAACTTTGATGAAGGATTTGATGATATGTATTTAATCGAAAAAGAAATAGATATTTCAAAACTGAAATTACAAGATGAGGAAGTTAAAGCTGTTAAGTGGGCATCAAAGGAAGACATCTTAACGATGATTGATAATGATACCTTTATCCCGTATCATAAAAGTTTAATTGAACTATTATTCTTTATGAAAACTCAAAATAGCACATATACACGTTAAATTTAATTTTTTGGAATTAAAACTGCCTCATTATTTTTACCTCATACAAATCAAGTCGGTCATACAAATAGCTAAAAGGCACTTTATTGGATAAACCAATAAGTGTCTCTTTTTCGGGTATACTATATAAGTGTCAACTACTGTTTTACTTCACAAAAGGTTAGGGAGTTAAATGTGTGTACCTTAAGTCATACTTGATAAGAAATAAATAATTAAACACAAAAAGGAGACTCATAATATGCAAATACATAGTGTTGATGAGTATGTCGCACACTTATCACCGATCAGACAAGAACGATTTAAACCGATTATCGAATATATAAGAAGTCATTTTACTTATGTGACAGAAACATTAGAATTTTCTCCTAAGTCGCATTTTCCAGTATTTATTCACGAACATCAAGAGATGTATGTAGGAATTGCAAGTATGAAAGGTTATATAAGTATCTATTTTGGAAAAAATGATGTCGCACAGTTTATTGGCAACCGCCATCAAAAACTTCAAGTTGGAACTAAGTGTATCAAAATAAAAGATACACAAGACTTTCCATTCGAAGATATTAAGCAAGGGATTGATTTGTGTTTTTTATAGTTAAAGAAGGTTAACTTAATAGATCTGCTTGGATAGAACTAGCACCGTGTTAAAGACAGATGGGAAATAACAGTGATTTTACCTAATGGGTACTAATTAATCAAAAAGCTTTTAGTGAACTGAAAGATAGCCAATACTTCTTTCTCAATCTGTCGTTATTTATCTGATTATGGTATGATAAAGGGCGATAATCAGATGGAGGAAAACAAACATGAAGAATTTAACAAGTGGGGCAGAGTGGAAGTGTATTTTATATTTTGCCATTCCGATGTTTGTCGGAAGTCTTTTTCAACAATTATATAATGTCGTAGACAGTGTCATCGTCGGACAATTTGTAGGTAAAGAAGCATTAGCAGCCGTTGGAGCAAGTTTTCCAATTACCTTGCTAATAAGTTCATTGATGTTAGGAATTACAGTGGGATCATCCATCTTAATTTCACAATATGTTGGAGCGAAAGACGAAAAGAATTTAGGACACAGTATACAAAGTGCCTACCGAATTTTATTTTTTGGAACTATTATTTTAACCGTCGTTGGATTACTAAGTTCGAAGCAATTATTAATGTTAATTAAAGTACCAGAACATATATTAAACGAAGCAAATAGCTATTTACAAATTACGTTTTTAGGATTACTAGGTGCCTTTGGATATAACACCTGTTCAAGTATTTTAAGAGGACTTGGCGACTCAAAAACGCCCATGTATTTCTTAATTGTCTCAACAATCATTAATATTGTATTAGATATTGTCTTTGTCGTTAACTTCAAAATGGGCGTTGTGGGTGTTGCAACAGCCACACTCATTGCACAACTCGTTTCATTTATCGGAGCCTATACATTTTTACATATTAAAAGTAAAAACTATCGTTTTAAAATATTTACTGAGACCTTAGATAAAGCAAATATGATGCAATCATTAAAACTTGGGTTACCGACCGGCGTTCAACAGATGTTCTTTTCGATTGGTATTTTAGCGATGCAGATGCTTGTCAATGGATTTGGAGAAAACGTCATGGCCGCCTACACAGCTGCCTCAAAACTAGATTCATTTGCTGCCTTACCGGTTATGAATTTGGCCTTAGCAACATCAGCCTTTACCGCGCAAAATATAGGCGCTAAGAAATTCGATCGTTTAAAGAATGGTTTATATAGTGCTGGCTTAATGGCTATGTTATCGAGCTTAATCGTGACAGTTGTGATGTGGTTCTTCGGCGAAACGATGATGAGTATCTTCTCAAATGATCCTTTAGTCATTGCTTATGGGGCAACGTATCTAAAAATTGCAGGTAGCGGGTATATATTTATCAGTTTAATGTTAATTATCATGGACTTTATTCGTGGAACCGGCAACACAATCTTCCCCATGTTTGTCACACTTCTAAGTTTATGGCTAGCCCGCGTTCCAGTCGCAGCTGTTTGTGCGCACTTCTTAGGTGCAAATGGCTTATGGTTTGGACTTCCAGTTGGGTGGATTGTAGGTCTAACACTTGCGGTGTGGTACTATAAAAAGGGGTCTTGGAAGCGAAAGCTGTTGGTTAATGACGAATTTTTATCATAATAAGTTGCAAAAAGTTTTGAATTTTGAAATTTATAAGTTAGAATAGTAGTGTGTAAAATAGGAAATAGTATTCATATAAACTAGGGAATACTATTTAAGGAGGATATTAACATGGCTGGACAAAAAATGATTTGTCATTGTAAACAAGTAGATTATATCGCAATTAGAAAAGCGATGATCGCTGGAGCACGTACAATCGAAGATATTAAAGAAGCAACAGGTGCAGGTACTGGATGTGGACGTTGTGTAGGTGAAATCGAAAAGATTTTAGCTTCTGTTTGTGGATGTAAAGGAACTTCTTTAGAAGCTGTTGTTGCAGCAGTTAATGAAGGAGCGACAACTGTTGAAGCTGTTGGTGAAAAAACAGGTGCAGGTACAGGTTGTGGACGTTGTAAAGCATTAGTTGAAAATGTAATTGAATTAGGACGCTAAGACCAAAAATCAACTCTCAGTTATTTGAGAGTTGATTTTTTTTATGGGGAAAACGAAAAGCTTCGATCGATTAAGTCGTTGTTATCATGTTAAAATGTAGTAAATTATAGATTTACCTTAATTCGTTATATAAAGAAATTTAAAGTCAAATCTATCAAGAAAGCTGATACTCTAGTTTTTAAAATAAAGTGAGACTAATCAGAAAT
>JBOFCV010000252.1:0-3672 GCA_051646305.1 Turicibacter sp. | reverse complement strand
TAACCAGATATTTTATAGTCTATGTAAAAATTTTAAAGTTCTAAAATTTACATAGACTAACATATAAAGCTACCTAACTAATACATATGATTATATTTCTTGGGTGATAGATAGTGTAAAAGCAGTCACGCTAACCTACACAGGATGTCGTCATATCAGCGTGTTCAAGATTTATGGGTAGGCTTATAATATCTAGTTTTATTTTCGGCTCATATATAGATATGATAACTACAATAAAAGCACATGGCTTCCTTGAACATCACTTCTAATTTCCGTCATATGATCAGGCTTATAGTGATAAAAAAAACTAACACGAATTAGACTTTAAAAAAGTCATCTCCGTGTTAGTTTTATATTTTTTAAAAAAATTATTTTATTAACGTGAAAGCTAATTTCCATTAGTTTTTCAGCGATACTCTGATTATTTTTTATCAAACGTGATAACGACCTTAAATAAGTCACCATCGACTAAAATTTCAAATTGTCCACCTTGTAACTCAACAAAGCTTTTTGAAATAGCAAGACCTAATCCACTACCTTCCGTGTGACGAGCAGAATCTCCGCGAACAAAACGTTCAACAATTTCATCTGGACTAAATGTAATTTCTTCTGCCGACATATTTCTAAATGTAATTTGAACAGACTCATTTAAATCGATAATTTCAATATACGCACGAGTTGATGGCATAGCATACTTCGTCATATTTAAAATTAAGTTTTCAAACACACGATACATACGTTGTGAATCCAGATGAAGTAAGACTTTTTCCTCAGGGAATTGGCGACGAACCATTAAGTTTGCTTCATTAATCTTATCTTCAGACTCAAGTAACGTTTGTTTCATCAATGACACAACATCTATCTCGACTAAATTCAAACTAACATTCCCGCTACTCGCCTTACTCATTTCAAATAAATCTTCAATTAAAACTTTCAAGCGATCGGCTTTACGATCAAGCGTCTCTACATATTCACCACGTAATTCATCAGATAAATTTGGATCTTTTAATAAATCAACGTATGTAATAATCGAAGTTAACGGTGTTTTTAAATCATGAGAAACATTAGCGATTAAATCAGTTTTCATGCGCTGACTCTTCACTTCTTGAGCAACAGCCTTCTTAAATCCCGCTTGAATCTGTTTCATCTCATCTCTTAATTCATTAAAACACCCTAAGTCCTCTTCAACTAACACATCCACATTTCCTTCTGATAAGGCGTGCGTCACCTGCGCTAACTTAGCATAATCGCCTCTTATCTTCTTCATGTATCTAGTCACTAAGAAAAAGATCACTCCTGAATAAATAAGCGCCGCAATAATTCCAAAGAACCAGATAGAACACATAATCGAAACTAAAACAAAGTTTACGGTTAAAAGAATTAAAATCTGCTTCGTATTTTTATCTTCAAGGTTTACATGAGTTGCCTGCTTATAAACAGAAGTAGCACCTCGTTTTATAAATTTTAAAATTTTAAACGTTATGGTATTTTCTTTAATATAAGTGAAAATCCCCACCTTAAGCATATGTTTTAACACATAAAAATCAATATAAATCACAGTAAACAATACTAGCCAAAAGCCAATATTAACTGCATCTGTTAAGACATCTGAATTAAACGTCGGCATATAATCCGTGAAGAACTCGACTAGTGATTGACTTTGCGTCATATAAATTAGTTCGGTGGACATAAAACTTAAACCTAGCGTGATAAAACTTAGGGCACCCACTAACAACTCAAATGGGATTTTCATTATCGCTCTTAATAATTTGAATTGACTCACGATTTTAAACGGCAGCAGGATGACAAATAACCCGATCAAACTGGCAAAGAACGTGATATAGCAAACAGCAAACGGTTCGTATGCCCATGAATTCATGTGTGACTGGTAGTAAAGTTGATCACCAGGCAGTACAGTCTTAGAAACAGCAGCCAATAAGGTCATGTTTTTTAATGGCTTTAATGTCGCTATCTCTTCGTTATAAACTATTTCTTCAATCACGGAACCATCTGTATCTGCCTCTGTATCCGTTTCTACATCCCTAACTGATTCCCATTCCACATATATACGCTGATTTGATACATAATCTTGAACAGTCTCTTCATCGACTCCTAATACATGTTTTATTTCGATATTTCCTATATCATCGAAGCTAATTTCTATAAAGAAGTTATAATCGTTTGTAAGTTGTTGATACGACTCTGATGTCATTCCCTTGCTTACCATTTTGGTTAACTGATCATCTAATTTCATATCATTGATTTCTTTTGATTGATCAACTAGATAATATTGAAAATTAACACCATACTCAGATTTTATATCATCTAATGCTTCTATGCTATCCGCAAGTGACTCCATGATTTGGCGTTGTTGATTTTCATCTTTTCCATCTAGTAGTTCCTCTAAATCTACTATCTCACTTAAAGCCTGTTCAATACCCCCTTGTTCTTTAAGGCTGTCAAACTTTAACCCGTATCCCATATTTTGAATATCCTGGATTAAGTAATCGAAATTCATATATTGTTGATGTTGTTTTTGTGCACGTTTTTCCATCTCACCGTAATTTGAGATCAGATGAATCGCAAACGTGTAAAGAAGTCCAATCGATAGGATAGCAACTATTATTTTTAAAAACTTAACGCTATATTTATTTTTTTTATGTTCCATTAACTCATCTCCAACTGTTTGATTTACTTGCTCATCATCAGATGATTTTTTCAATTTTATAGCCAACGCCCCACACCACCTTCAAATATTTTGGATTCTTTGGATTAATTTCAATTTTTTCACGAATATTTCGCACATGAACCATAATCGTGTCCGTATTCACAGCCGTCTCATTCCAAATACGCTCATAGATTTCATCAGCTGAAAATACACGACCTGGATGCTTCATCAGTAAATTTAAAATTTTAAACTCAATCGGTGTTACCTTAACAGATTCACCATCTACTTTTAATTCTTTTGACTCTATATTTAATTCAAGTCCCCCAATAACCAACTGCGCTTCATCCACAGGTTGAGCTACTTTTTGACTAAACAGTTTATAACGTCTTAGTTGTGAATTAACGCGTGCTAATAACTCAAGCGGTCGAAATGGCTTCGTCACATAATCATCGGCTCCTATATTTAAGCCCATAATTTGATCCACTTCCTCAGATTTAGCCGACAACATAATAACCGGCATTTGATGATTTTCACGCAACTTCATCACAAATGTAATCCCATCCATTTTAGGCATCATCACATCACTTATAATTAAGTCTATACGTTCTGAATCCACCACCTGTAGTCCCTCATAACCATTACTTGCAATAAAGACGCGGTATCCCTGATTACTTAAATACGCTTCAATTCCTTTTGCAATATCTAATTCATCCTCAACAATTAAAATATGAACGTGTCCCATGCTCAATCCTCTTTCTTTATCCAGTGATTATATGGTTCAACATATAATTATCTTCTTTTTTTAGATCTGTTAGCTTTTGTTGTTGTTTTCCTACTGTCATGAAACCAAAGTAATCGTCATCCTTTTAAACATTTCAGATTTGAAATCATTTATATAAGACCAGATAAGTTTTAGGCATTTTTAAAACTTTTAACTGGTCTATAGGATACCGTCGTATTAAAGTATTTAAAGTATAGGGTCTGACTCTTGGAATGTAAAAAAT
>JBOFCV010000213.1:0-4203 GCA_051646305.1 Turicibacter sp. | reverse complement strand
TTAATAAGTGATGATAAAGAAGAAATTGAATTTTTAATCCAAACGTTGTTAAGTACGGATGGCGATACAAAGTATAGGCATGAAAGTTTTAATGTGAATGAACCAAAAGATGTCACAAGACCATGGTTTGCATGTGCTAATTCAATCTTTACAGCATTCATTCATAAAAAATATTTATAACAGATAGTACTTTCAAGAGTTAAATCCAATCCAATGAAATATAGATAGAAGTGGATTCACTTCTAATTATTAAACTCATCGGGATCTTGGATCAATCTGAGTCAATCAAGTTTTAAAATGCTTATTATTAAAACCCACATGGCGAATGCAGCGTAGGTTTCGATTTTTATATAGATGGCTTTGTCACTCTATGTGAGAAAAATTCGTGGAGACAGGTTTTGGTTTTCGCAACACACTCATAAAAGAATGATTTTAACGGCAAGTTAAGGAAACTGAGATTTAAGTCATATTTTATCAAAATATCTATATATTTATCGTAGAGAGTTGTGCAGGGATAGGGGGAATTTAAATGGATTCAGTGATTAAGCTTGAGCATGTAGAGAAAGTGTTTGGAAAAAACAAGATTTTGAATCATGTGTCGCTAGATATTAACGAAGGAACTATATACGGTTTAATTGGTCCTTCAGGAGCTGGAAAAACAACACTAATTAAGTTATTAGTTGGAATGGAAAAAGCCGATGCTGGGAATGTTACGGTATTCCACACGAACATGCCAAATGTTAGTGTCTTGCAAGACATCGGGTACATGGCGCAATCAGATGCGTTATATGAAGAGTTAACGGGAGAAGAAAACTTAAAGTTTTTTGCCTCGCTGTATAAAATAAATAAAAAGCAACAAAAAGAGCGTATTGCTTATGTTGCTCATCTTGTTGATCTAAGTGAGCATTTAAAAAAGAAAGTATCTGCTTATTCAGGGGGAATGAAACGTCGCTTATCTTTAGCTGTTGCACTTATTCAAGATCCCAAATTATTAATACTTGATGAACCAACAGTTGGAATTGATCCGACTTTGAGAGTATCTATTTGGAAAGAATTAATTCGTTTAAAAGAGGAAGAGCAAAAAACGATTATCATTACAACACATGTCATGGATGAGGCTGCAAAGTGTGATTGTCTGTCGATGATAAGAGAAGGACGTATCATTACAAATGGATCTCCCCAAGACTTAATCTATAAGTATCAGGTCAGCAATCTAGAAGAAGTCTTTCTAATGGCAGGGGGAGACAAATAATGAGAGTTAGAGCTTTAGTTAAACGAATTATGATTCAAATGTTGCGCGATAAACGGACACTTGCTTTATTATTTATCGCCCCATTATTAATATTATCACTCATGTATGTTTTATTTAACGGTGGGACAGTTTCTCCTAAATTAGGTGTGAAAAATGTAGAGGCTGCTTTAATACAAATCCTAGAAGTGGGAGATATTGAAATCACGACGCTTAATGATGATAATCTGGATGCGATGGCAGCATATGATTTAGATGGAATTTTACAGTGCGATGAGGGGCAGTACATTTTAACATTAGAAAATAGTGATCCCAGTGTTTCTAAAATGCTTCAGATTAAACTTAGCCAACTGCTTGGAAGTGTAGGTAAACCACAGGCTAATCAAATCTCATCTGTGAATTTAGAAACCCATTATTTATACGGTGAAGAGGAAACGTCCTTATTTGACGTCATGAATCCAATTTTAATTGGAGTATTTGTATTCTTTTTTGTCTTTTTAATTTCAGGCATTGGATTATTGCGCGAACGGACAACGGGAACACTTGAGCGATTGATGTCGACCCCGATTTCTAAAATAGAAGTCGTCATGGGATACTTAATTGGGTATGGAATTTTTGCCATTATTCAGACCGTCTTAGTCGTTATATTTTCGATTCAAGTCTTAGACATCATGTTAGTTGGATCGATTTGGCATGTTATTTTGATTAATTTATTAGCAGCATTAGTCGCCTTGTCACTTGGGATTTTATTATCAACATTTGCCTCATCAGAGTTTCAAATGGTTCAATTTATTCCACTTGTGATCGTTCCACAACTATTTCTTAGCGGCATTTTTTCGCTTGAAGGAATGGCGACATGGGTTCAGAATTTAGCAAAAATAATGCCCGTTTATCATATTGCAGATGCATTAAAAGGGATTATGTATAAAGGGTGGGGATTAACAGAAATCAGTGGACATATCATGGTGTTAGTTAGCTTCGCCATTATTTTTGTGATATTAAATATAGTCTCCTTGAAAAAATATCGAAAATAACAAGTCGTATTTGCGTTGAGATACCTTGGCTCACAACGACAACGTTAATCTTTGCAGTTAATCCTAATCAATCGTTTAAATAATGAACTATTCATACTTGCATTTGAATAGGATGAAAGAAAGTTGGATCGTTGGGAGGAAAAAAATCGTGCAAAAAAAACTTATGATAATGGCAGTTTTTATAAGTAGTTTATTAACAGTCATTGGATGTGAATCCAATCAAATAGAAGACTCTATTACTGAATCTAACCGTGTTGAAAAAGTTGTTCCTGAGCAAGTAATCGATGGAATTGTCATAGATACAAGCATGAATACGTTGACGATAGAAGTTAACAGCGAAAAGCAGTTAACTTTTACAACAAGTGAAGCTGATACAAGTTTGGCACAAGGATTAATCATTGGGAGTCATGTTGAAGTGACTTATTTAGGAGAAATAGCTGAAGAGGATTCATCCAAACTAACAGTGACAAAAATAAAAGAGATTGAATATAAACAGGATTCTGAACATAATGACTTAGCACAGAATATATTAGATAAGATGACACTTGAAGAAAAAGTGGGACAAGTTTTTTTTGTTCGATGTCCAGAACCTGATCGGGTTAATCAAGTATTGAGTCTAAATCCTGCTGGCTTATTATTATTTGGAAGAGACTTTAAAGAAAAAGAGAAAGAAGCCGTGAAATTAACCATTCAAAGTTACCAAGACAAGAGCCACTTTCCTTTGATAATAGGTGTGGATGAAGAAGGTGGGACTGTCAATCGGGTGAGTTCAAACGCTGCGTTAGCACCCAAACCATTTAAATCGCCTTCCGATTTGTTTGCAAAGGGTGGGGATGAGGCCGTTTTTGAAGATGCTAAAATTAAAGGGGAATTATTGTTAGACCTAGGAATTAACGTGAATTTGGCCCCTGTCGCAGACATTTCTAAAAGTGAGCGTGATTTTATTCATGACAGAACGGTTGGTTTGGATGCAGAGGGAACGAGTTTGTATGTTCAATCGGTCGTTGCTGGGATGAAGGAAGCGGGGATTTCAGGAACGCTTAAACATTTTCCGGGTTATGGAAATAATGTGGATACGCATACTGAATTTGCAAGAGATATGAGAGCGTACGATGAATTTTTAACATCAGATTTTATGCCATTTCAAGCAGGAATTGAATCGGGAGTTGAAAGTGTGCTAGTTTCCCACGTGATAGTAGATTGCATGGATGAGACGTTGCCGGCCTCGTTATCACGATCTGTTCATGAGGTGCTAAGAAATGAATTCAATTTTAAGGGTGTCATCATGACGGATGATTTAACCATGGATGCTATTTCTGGATTTAAAACAGATATTCCAGTTGAAGTATTAGCATTAAATGCCGGTAATGATTTACTGATTGTGACTGATTTTGAAAGTAGCTACAATATTTTACTTGATGGCGTTAAAACGGACCAAGTCTTTGAATGTGTATTAGATGATGCTGTCAGAAATGGCCTCGAGTGGAAAATTGAAATGGGCCTTTTGCCTGTTGGAAAATAAAAAGTGACATTCATCCTGATTTTTTCGGGGATGAATGTCACTTTTATTCTGTAATAAATTACTCACAAAGCGGGTTGATGAGCTCATACTCCCCATTTAAATTTTTGTATCCCCAGTCACACATCGCTTCAAGAATCGGATACAAACTTTTTCCAAGTTCTGTGATAGTATATTCAACTTTAGGGGGAATCGTTGGGTAACTTGTGCGTTTTATCAGTCCGTCCTGCTCCAATTCACGCAACTGATTTGTCAGTGTTTTTTGAGAAATCGTTGGAATAAGCGATTTAATCTCCCCAAATCGCTTCACCCCATCTTCAATCAAAATATATAAAATAATCGGCTTAAACTTACCACCTATTTTGTTTAACGTTACTTCTATCTCACACGTTACACGAGTT
>JBOFCV010000162.1:0-3498 GCA_051646305.1 Turicibacter sp. | reverse complement strand
AAGATACAAGACATACGAAAAAATTATGTCATTGTTTTGAAATCGAAACTCACTTAACGAGTTACCATGAACATAATAAAGGTACGAAGGGTGACTATATTTTAGAATTATTAGCAGAAGGAAAAAATATTGCGCTTGTGAGTGATGCCGGACTACCATGTATTTCAGATCCAGGATTTGAAATTGTAGCTGCCGCAACAGAAGCGGGATTTGCAGTGATTCCAGTACCGGGTGCAAATGCAGCATTGTCGGCCTTAATCGCCTCAGGTATTGTGCCACAACCATTCTTATTTTACGGATTCTTAAATCGTGTAAAATCAAAGAAGAAAAAGGAATTAGATGAATTAAGATTCCAACCGTTCACAACGATTTATTACGAATCACCACACCGCATCAAAGAAACATTAAACTGTATGCTTGAAGTGCTTGGAAATCGTAAAATTGTAATTGCCCGTGAATTAACAAAGCAATATGAAGAATTCACACGTGGAAACATCGAAGAGTGTTTAACGATTGTGGATGATTTACGCGGTGAGATGGTTATTATTGTAGAAGGCTCAACCGAGAAAAAAGAAGAAGTGATTTGGTGGCAAGAGTTAGAAGTGGTTGCGCATGTTGATCATTATGTAGGTGAAGGGTTAACGGCAAATGAAAGTATTAAGCGTGTAGCAAAAGAACGTGGTGTATCAAAAAATGATGTTTACCGCGAATATCACGTGAATTAATGAGATAGCCTAGAGATTTAGGAACACATTTGAAATCATTCGTGTATTTTAAAATATAAATCAAATAACAAATGAAGTGATAGGTAAGGTGATTAAAATGGCGTTTTATCGCGATACGTGGGTGGAAGTCAACTTAGATGCAATCGCTCATAACGTGTTAGCTATCAAAAAAATGCATCCAACTAAAGCATTATGTGCCGTTGTTAAAGCAAATGGTTACGGTCATGGCGATATTGAAGTGGCACGAATTGCACTACAAACAGGTGTTGATTTCTTAGCCGTTAGTGGCTTAGATGAAGCGATGATGTTACGAAAAGCCGATATTTTGGCTCCTATTTTAGTGTTAGGAATGACCCGAATTAAAGATGTGGAGCTTGCGGTGTTAAATAATATTAGCTTAACAGCACACGATGAACAATGGATTAATGAATTATTACAACTCGAATTAAGTGCACCGGTTAACATACATTTAAAGGTAGATAGTGGGATGCATCGTTTAGGTCTAACAACGGTTGATCAAGTTCAAACAAATTTCAAACGTTTGAAAGCAGCGCCTCATGTTGTGGTGGAAGGTGTATTTACCCATATGGCGACGGCTGATAATGATGAACCTTTTTTACAATCCCAACTGAAAATGTTTGAAGAAAGTTTGAAGTGTTTAGATTTAGATGGCGTTAAATATGTACATGTATCAAATACGGCAACGCTGATGCAATATGAATTTGAGTTCGATCATGCGATTCGATTAGGTCTTGGATTATATGGCTTAAATCCAGATGCAGCCTATATTCCACTAGATATTGATTTAAAACCAGCGCTTGGTCTGTATTCAAAACTTGTTCAAGTGAAGAAAGTGGCGAGAGGTCTTAAGGTTGGTTATGGCGCAACGTATGAAGTGCGTGAGGATGAGTGGATTGGTGTGGTTCCAATTGGATATGCTGATGGTTGGGTTCGTGCGCATCAAGGTCGTCACGTTTATGTAGAAGGTTACGCGTGTGAAATTGTCGGCCGTGTGTGTATGGATCAGATGATGATTCGTCTACCTTATGAAATGCCAATGGGAACGATTGTTACACTAATCGGAAAAGAGATGTCTGTTGAACAAGTGGCAAAGGAACTAGGAACGATTAGCTATGAAGTGTTATGTACGATTAGTGATCGGGTGACACGTGTCTATATGGAAAATGATAAAGTGGTTGCCATCCGTAAAATGCGTTTTGAGCATGAGTAAAAAGTTTCGCCACATTGAAATGACAATATGAAAAAAGTTTTCATAAAATCATTTATCATAGAAATTTGAAATGTTATGATCTTAGATTTCGTGTATAATAGATAAATAGATAAAGCTCTGTTATAATTTCGTTGTTTTAATGGCAGGAATGAGTCATGTTCAAATGTGTTATTAATAAACGAAGTGACTTAGTTTCTCTTGCTTTAAACTAAAGTCCAGTATTCTAATAGAGCGATAAATACTTAAACAGTAAAGGTGGATTTTTCAATGAGTAAACCAACATTTTATATTACAACACCTATTTATTATCCAAGTGGGAAGTTTCATATCGGAACCGCGTATACGACTGTCGCATCAGATGCAATGGCTCGTTACAAACGTAATCGCGGATTTGATGTTCGTTTCTTAACAGGTATGGATGAGCATGGGCAAAAAATTCAAGAAAAAGCACAAGAAGCCGGAAAAGATCCACAAACTTACGTGAATGAAATTGCTGACCAAGCACGTGCATTATGGGATATGATGGATATTACAAATGATGACTTTATTCAAACAACAGAAGATCGCCACGAGGCTTTAGTTGAAAAAATCTTTGCTAAGTTCATGGAAAATGGAGACATTTATAAAGGACATTATGAAGGATTATATTGCACACCTTGTGAGTCATACTATACAGAAACACAATTAGTGGATGGAAAATGTCCAGATTGTAATCGTGATGTAAAAGTCGTGAAAGAAGAATCTTATTTCTTCAACATGAAAAAATATGCAGATCGTTTAATGGAATACTATAACGCGCATCCAGAATTTATTTTACCGGAATCACGTAAAAATGAGATGGTAAACAACTTTATCAAACCAGGTCTTGAAGACTTATCAGTGTCACGTACGACATTTGACTGGGGAATCAAAGTACCAGGTGATGTTAAACATGTTATTTATGTGTGGGTTGATGCTTTATCTAACTACATCACAGCTTTAGGATATGGTTCAGATAATGAAGAACTATTTAATAAATACTGGCCTGCAGACGTCCACGTGGTAGGAAAAGATATCGTTCGTTTCCATACGATTTACTGGCCAATTTTCTTAATGGCATTAGATTTACCATTACCGAAAAAAATCTTTGCTCACGGATTTATTATGATGAAAGACGGTAAAATGTCTAAATCAAAAGGAAATGTGGTTTATCCTGAAATGTTAATTGAACGTTACGGACTTGATGCCGTGCGTTACTTCTTATTACGCGAATTACCATTCGGACAAGATGGGGTATTCTCACCTGAAAGTTTCGTTGAACGTGTAAACTTCGATTTAGCAAATGACTTAGGAAACTTATTAAACCGTACCGTTTCAATGATTAACAAATATTTCGATGGAACAATTCCAACATACACAGGACAAGTGACTGAATTTGATGGTGTGTTAGAACAATTTGCGGCTGACGTTGTGGCTAAAGTTGAAAAAAACTTTGAAGACATGCAATTTAGCAATGTTTTAGCAGATATCTGGTCGTTAGTTGCTCGCACGAATAAATATATC
>JBOFCV010000155.1:0-3309 GCA_051646305.1 Turicibacter sp. | reverse complement strand
GAAACATTTCTCTGTTTATTTCTCGATATATCACACCCACCACTGCATGCTTTTTATCATCCCTTCAACACATTATACCGTTCGTCACAATCACCCCCTTCATCACATTATACCACATCAGACTCTTGCTTCTTATTCTATCATTCTTTCCATTCGGCCACTTTATCTCTTCATTTACTCTTAAACCATTCCGGTAACCAAAGCTTAAAAGGGCAGGGTCTGTGTGTTACTCAAGGTTTCTGAATAAGCATAGGCAGCTTTTATGCAAAAAACTCGATTTATTTATATTTCAAACTGTTTTTGGATCATTTTGACTACTCTACTCTGATAAAAACATACGGTTAAAAACCAACCTCACCTTATCGAACTATAAAGAATCCTAGGGCAACACTACGATCATACTCTTAAGAACTTCCGTTACTGGGAATTTTTTATTTAGTCGGTAAAGTTATAGAGGTGTCAGAGGCAAAATTTTTTAGAATCTGATGATAGGTGGATAAAGAGCATTACTTGTGTCCTAACCATCTCCTTGTTAACGTTAAAACCCATGAACACACTCTAACTAAGTATCACTCAAGTTTTGTATAAACCATATAAACGGTCATGATCTAATCCAGTATCACGAATTTCGTAAATAAAAGCACTAATTACGATAGCTTGATTGAATCAATTTTTGCTTTAAGCCATTTACTCTACTTAATTCACTTCATTCCCTTTATTTACCCTTGATTTCTCTCTTCACCCCCCGTCTCTTCTCTTTATTCCCCTTTATTACTTTCTCATCGGCTGCTGCATTGGTTGGCTTCTCTCCTTGACCTGGTGTTTCTTGTTTTTCATACGATCCGATATCCAACCTCGAACTCCCTTCAGAGTTTGAAACCAAAGCATTCGGATTATTATCCATCTGTCCATCTTTGGTTGATGGGATTGGGTTGCCATCCGTTTCAAGACTAAGATTCTCACCCTGCTGTATTAAATATTTATTAGAAACACCGTTTATTTCTTGGGTTGTTCTTTTCGATGGTGTTTTGATAGGATTAGAACATTCCTCTGGCTTTTCATTAGAAACACTGTTTGTTTTTTCAGATCCTCCTTTCAATGGCGTGCTTTCAGGATTAAAACACAGACCAAACCATTCAATTGCCGCCTCTTTTATTGATACCCACCACTTAATAGAAACTTTCCACTTAATAGAAACTCCTTTATACTCACTTTCCCACTCCGATTTTAATTCTTTTATTAATTCCTCATCATCTGTTATACCGCCGTAGAATATTTTATTAAGGCAATCATTTATAGTTTCAATTAAAAACATCAAATAATGGTGTTGAAGTGTTTTTTTTACCATTCAAATTATTAAAATATAAACTTGGTTCATCGAGATATAAAAAGATAATTTCTTGTCCAATTCCTGGCTTCTTCTTAAGGGCAATACATTCCCTAACTAGTTTTACTATATTCTTCTCTTTAATAATAAAACTTTTCTTATCTTTACTAAAACTAATATCATTAAATATTGCTGCGATAATGAAATTCAGATATATAAATATTTTGGTGGGTGTTTTTATAGATTCCTTGGGTAATACATTTCCCAAACTACTTGAATCGGGTCCTAATGATTTATAACGATTCGATGGCGTACCATCTATACCTTTATCCGCCACCACATATGGTGGATTATAATATTCCCAGCTGGATAAACCCATGGGAATATTTGATGAATCCACACATAAACCAAGCAAAACCTTTAAAAACACAGTAATGTTTTTATCTTTGTTCTTATTAAGATACGCAAATACAAATTTGCTATACTGTGCTGCTACTTTCGCCATTACTTTATTATCAAGCAATTTGTGATTTATAGATTCATACTTCTCTACATCCGATTCCATTTTTGAATAATCGATAAATTTTTTAAATTTTTCTAAATCCAAAAAATTTATAAAAAAGCATGTTCGTTTTATTCCAGCTTGTTTTAAATCACTATCAATAGCTTGAAAAATGTCATGATTAAAACGCCAAATTTCATACAATCTCCAATTTGATTTAGGGTTATGGGGAGATTTCATCCTGACCACAATACCTTTGAATATCATGTCTATCATTTTAGATTGTATGGTATGACGTTTCAAATTGACACCTACTTCATAAATGATGTCTATATCTACTCCATTTGGTTCACTTTTATCTTCGGAAGATGACATCACGAATTCCAAAATTAACAGAACAAAAATCATGGGGTAAAAATTTCCAAAAAAGAAAAACAATTCCTTATCGCCAGAGATAGTCAAAGATGTGATGAAATGACAGAAGGACCTGTCACTTAGTTGAAAGCCTTAATGACAGATTAAATGAAGGTCCGGTTTGCGGGTTCGAGCCCAATTGAATCCTACTGACTGAAACACCTGTTTATTAATTGGTGGTGAAAACCCGTTCGTTAAAAGAAAACCAGAAATCCTGCTAAGAGAACAGATGGGCATATACACTGCATTGCGCGGGGCATTAGATCTTGGCCCAGGTAAATCACTCGTAACCGAAGCCTCTACGTAGGTATGGTGTGGGTGTTTCCCGGGATGTTAATTATTACATATGAGGATCTATGGGTGTGTTTGCCATTGAGTAGTCATAGGATTAAATTTCCTGTAGTATTGATAGCGGTAATAATAAAACATGTCATTTTATATCGTAAATTTCGTTAATCAAAATACTAATTACGATAATAACAACTGTATTCTTTATTTATGTTTAAAATCAAATTGTTTATTCATATTTTACATTCTTTATTACGATATAAATAAATGTTTTTTTAAAGGTTTTCTGTTTTCCTCGTGGTAGCAAATAAGTTTATTTTAGTCGTTGAAAAGAATCCTCAGCTGATTTTCATTCTAAAGACGGATTAAAGGAAAGTCGGAGGTTCGATTCAGGTTGAAACCTACTGACTGAAACTCCTGTTTGTAGAAGGAGGACCAGATTCCCTAAAGAAAAGTCAGGTGTCACTCATCAGCATCGCGCAGGCATTCAACCTTACCCCAGGTAAATCTCTCGTAAAAAAACCTCTACATAGGTATGGCGTGGATTGTGTTATTTGTTGCGTATGAAAGGTGTATTGCTATGTAAGTAGCATCGGACTTAGTTCACTGTAGCGTTGTGAGTGATAATAAATAAACATAGTGTTTTGTAATATACCAAGACTGACAGTGTGTTCAAAAAATGCACGTCATTATTAACAGATCTATTTTGTCATCTACTACTGCGAAATCATCGGGTAGAGTATTTATAATTCGAATACGAACGATCTCGTAAATTACG
>JBOFCV010000060.1:0-2012 GCA_051646305.1 Turicibacter sp. | reverse complement strand
GTGAAGTGGCCCCCATGTCAAGGACATTTATAAAAAAAGGCGTTACATTTTCAAATTAAGTCTTGTATCTTATCCTTGAGGAGAAGATACAGTAAAAATAAGCTACCATCGAATCTTTTAACTCGCTGGTAGCTTATTTTAATAATAGCTGTACTTAGTATATTTATGATTAATTCTAGTTTTATGAGCACATTGGATAGTTTTAAAGAAATGATGCTTAGTAAAGAGGTGCCGAACTACGTTAGACGTTACTGTCAGCAGTTAAATGATATGAGATGGGTATGGTTTTATATTGAAATGTTAGATGCTGTTATGATTACAGATAACCTAGAGTACCTGTTTTATGTTCTAAAGTGGGTTTTAAAATATGAGTTTCATGACCTTACTTATGAAATGTATTTCTATGATATGATTAATCCTGAAGGACGTTCTGAATCATTGATTAGTGAACGTTATTGGTCTCTATTTAATGACTATTATTACGAAAAATTTGCTCAAGATTTATCTATATCTCGTTAAGTGGATATTTACCTGTTTTAAGATACTCCGCGTATTGATTAGGGGCTAGTTTTGCCAAGTCCCATTGATAGCGTTCATTATTGTAATAATCCATATAATCATCAATTTCGTTGCAAAGCTCCTCGTAGTTATTGCAACTTTTTATATTTATCTCATCTTTCATATGCCCGAAGAAAGATTCCTGTGGGGCATTATCCCAACAGTTCCCACGACGAGACATAGATTGCCTTAAGTGTTTGTCTTTTAGTAACTCTCGAAAAGAAATACTGGTATAATGGCATCCTTGATCTGAATGAATAACTGCATCTGTTTTAAGATTATCTCCATGATTTTGAATAAGCAAAGTAATTGTTTGTAATACAAAATCTACTTCAAGAGATTCACTTACCACATATGCTAGAATCTGTTTTGTACATACATCCTTTATAGTAGAAAGATAGGCTTTGTGGCCATGATTATAAAATAGATAGGTGATATCTGTAAGAAGTATTTTTCCCGCTCCGTGTTCTTGGAATTCACGTTGTACAATGTTATCGGCTACATTATCCGTTTTAAGGGCTTTGGCCATTCTGCGATAAGGATTTGCCTTTCTGATGGGGCAAAAAAGGTTATATTTCTTCATTAGACGACTAATCTTTTTAGGATTCATCCTTACTCCAGTATGCAGCAATCTCATATAAATCCCTCGCCTACCTTTATCATATCCACGATATTTATAGGCATTAAGTATTAATTCAAAATCAGCTCGATCTTGCTCTTCCTTAAGGTTTCTTGAATCAGAACTATTGATCCAGCGGTAATAGCCGCTACGTGATACCCCTGCCATTTCACATAGCCAACGTATATTTAATTCATTATGGTCACATTGCGTCATCACGTGGATGAGCTTATATTTTTCTTCTGTCGTTGCTTCCGTCTTGCCTTCCATTCTGCTTGTCTGTTTAGAAATTCTATTTTTTTTAGAAACGCATTTTCTTGTTTTAAGTAATTAACTTCGTGCTGTAAGCGTTGAAGGCGTTCAGCATCAGTTAAATTCTTTGTAATAGGATGTCTAGATTTGTGAGTTCTAGTATCAGTAAATCCATCTAAACGTGCTTCGCATTTTTTCACCATTGAAACAAGCGCATCTTTACGTCTTCTACCTAACAATCGATGATCAATTCCACACTCGGTAAGAATTTGCGAGGGTATTTTTCCGTTACGATATTCTCTTGCAAAGAGCTCTCTAAACTCGACAGTATAAGTTATTGACGTTTGGCTTACTTTTTTGATATAAGGATTTTCACGCAGATTTTCTTGCTGTTCTTCTGTAAAATGATTAATTCCCATAAACACCTCCGTATATGAATTAGAGTGTAACCAAAAAAGACCCTATAAAATAGAGTCGTCAGAAATTTTGGCTTAAGAGCCTTTTTTTCTAACTGTCCATTCTATAGGGTCCATTTTAATGAGTGGTCCCCTTTTTGATGAAAATAATGGTAATTAATAGGAAA
>JBOFCV010000001.1:0-2941 GCA_051646305.1 Turicibacter sp. | reverse complement strand
TAGCGATCATGTCAGCATATATTATTGTATCAATAGCATCATTGGTTAACATATCATCACTATCAACGATGAAAATATATGTAGCTGTTGAGTTATCGACACCTAAATTTATCGCTGAGGGTTTACCTGCATTTTCTTGGTAAAGATATTTTATGCTGATGTTATTTTCATCAATAAATTTTTTGATAAGTTGCTTGGTATCATCAATACTCCCGTCATCAACGATGATCCATTCATAATTTCCATCATTTTTTGTTGATTGCTGACAAATCGAATCATATAGTCGCTGTAGCGTATAAGCACGATTATACGTAGGTGTTAATATTGATACTATCATCAGCTCATTACCTTGCGTCTTAATATCGTTTTTAACACTAATTTACACTTACTACCACCAAGCGTTAAATCACTAAAAACACTAATGTATAATCTATGCCAAAAAGGTGCAGATGCATATCTTATATACAACTCAAAAGCTTTTATATTTTTTTTATCTAGCATTGATTTATATTGATGGTAAAAAAAATATTTAGACTGATAATGAGGTGTGGATATTATAAAGTCAACATGCCCACGTAGTGGATTTTTATTAAACGTCTTCATTCCCGTGACGGCATTTGAATGCTGCCGATAAAGCATTAACTTTTTATCAAGAAAATATACGTACCCTAATGCATGTGCTGATAGCGAGACTAGGTCATCATGATGATATACCGGGCCGTCATAATTAATAATAAAGTCGACCATAGCTCGATTAAACATAATTGAGCAGCCTTGATAGCCGCCGTTAAAAAACAAAAAATCTTTTAATTTTGAAGCATGAGCATTTGATATACCATTAAAACAAATAACGCCAGTATCGCTATTAAATGCAAATCCATTTGCATAAACGATACTCGGCTCCTTTCTCTCAGCTAAGCCAAGACCTTCTGAGAACTCAATCATATCTTTAAGTTTACGCTCTAACCAAATATCATCTTGATCGCAAAAAATAGCATATTCAGTCTTGACATATTTAACTATTGAGAGAAAATTTCGACCAACGCCTTGCTGAATAAGACCATCATTGATGAGCGTAATTCTATTGTCTATTGATGCATATTTATTAATTATATCAAATGTATTATCACTTGAACCATCATCGTGAATTAACAACACCCAATCTTGATAGGTCTGCTGCAACAGGGATAATATTTGATTTTCAATGAATGTACCGCCATTATACGTTGCCATGAAAATACTTATTGTTGATTTATGTTTTTGACCCGCCACAGATACCCCCAGTATACGATTACAGTACAGAGCGTTAATTTTATATTTCCTGATAGGTTAGTTATCAGTGTTTCTGCAAAAAATGATGTTGCTAAACTAATAATTAATAAACTATATATTATAAAATAAATACTCTGTTTAGATAATGCTGCTTTATATAAAACCCCAAAAAATAGGCCGTAAAAAACACCACCAAAAAAAATACCCATTAGGCCAAAGTCGCTATAAAATGGTTGCATTATGCTATAAACGTTTATTGGTGACGGCACATATACATAATCTAATATTGTTGCTTTAGGCAAAATATTTAACAAGCCAAGTGAATGAGTTACTGCATAAAAAAAACGAAAGGTATACTGACCAAACTCATTTGAGACCGCGCCAAACTGATCAGGTAATAATCCTAATGCTAACAATGGTGAATATATATATGTACCAAACATGTGGCTTAATAATGAGTTATCCTCTGGAGATATACGAAAAAGATGCATTAATAACATTAGTAATAATATAAACACAGATGCTATTAACACTTGCTTTTTTGTAATTCGTCTTTGATGTAATTCAATTACTATTATAATGAGGAATGGAGTTACTATCGCAAACTTACTTGCCGTAGCAACGCAAAATATAATTTGCCAACATAACAATGCTAAACTGTTTTTTGATTTTACCCCTTCATAATAAATACATACAACAAATAATGCTGTTAATATTAGGTACAACATCAATGTGTATTGTAATTTAGGCCCATTATAATCATCTAATATCAACGCGAGACGAAGATTTAATAAAAACGGGCCATTACCAGCTAGCCCTACATGATAAACCTCCCATACACAAAATAATGACACTATAATAATAACAGGCCAGATTAATGGATTCTTTCCACCTGGTAAAAGTTGATTACTAAATTCACCAACGCCAATAATATTGGCGCTTATCTTAAGCTTATATGCTAATTCAAAAACAATCAAGATACTATAAACAGTGAAAAACCAAATTAATAACGCCCAAACTGAGCTTGTATTTATTTCCATAAAATCATGATATACAACCAAACCTACTGACATCGTAAATAGCCAGATGAGGCTATGAATAACCAGAGGTGAGTATAATTTTGCTTTGACTATAAAAATAGCAATGAACGATGAAACCATGAATATACAAATTAATATTAAAACAATCCCCATATCCTCCCCTTAAATTAAATAAAAAATTTGTGATTCACATCCGGCGAATTCAAGTCCGAAGTGCAACGCTAGACCGCCTTTCTTAACTCTACAAATACCACCGAAGGTTGTCTGAACCCTAGGCACTTGCGTGGCCTGCTGTTCAGTGCGCCCTGATAGCACCGCAAATCCTCATCTGACACTAACCTAAGGTCTGTTCCTTTAGGGATAAACTGCCGCAGAAGTCCGTTCGTGTTCTCGTTCAGCCCACGCTCCTGCGATGAGTAGGGATGGGCAAAATACATCTCCGCCTCCAGCGCCTCCGCTATCACTTTGTGCTCGCTGAACTCACGACCATTGTCGAAGGTTATCGTGTGACACGCATCCTTATAGTCACTCAGCATTGAGATAATTGCTTTGCTGACCTCCACCGCATCCTTTGAAAAAACTTTTTTTGTCAGATAAATTCGACTCTTACGCTCAGCCAGCGTGACGAT
>JBOFCV010000544.1:0-7884 GCA_051646305.1 Turicibacter sp. | reverse complement strand
ATATTCTTGTATCCCTAAATTATCAGAAACTAGAATGTCTGATTTTGCAACGGCTATTCGCTCAAGCTTTTTTATCAATTTTCGAGTAAATTCGTTCCACTTACTTCTTCGCCATTCCAGACCATCCATATTGGTAATTAATAATGGTTTTTTGTTTTTTCTTTTAAGAAAATAAGATGGAGCATTACTATGATAACCACATTCAAGAATTACATCAAAATCCTTGTTAATGGCATCCTTATAACATAGAAAATCATAAATAAAGTTAGCTGACGCACCGATTTGTTTTTCCGGACTAAATTTTTTAATAATGGAGACTCCATTGAAACTAATCTCTTTATATGGATGAAAATGGGGATTATATACGCTAACTTCATGTCCACGCTTTATCAGGCCAAGAGAGAGATATTCGGCAAACTGTTCAAATCCACCATAGTTATTAGGAATACCACGTGTACCCAAAATTGCAATTTTCATATCAGTTATTTATTTGTTAATATTGAGCCAAAGTATTTGGCGATATTTGACCATTTATATTTATTCAAGACTTCATCGTATTTATCTTGGGTCGGTAAAAGTGGGGATTTAAGTTCTTGTTTCATTTTAGTTTTGAGTTCTTCAATGTCATTTGGATTAAAAAAAACATCTTTTAGAAAATAAAAATCATTCATAGCAGTAGCATTGGAGCATAAAACGGGAACATTATACAGATAAGCTTCTAGTGGTGGAATGCCAAAACCTTCAGCGAATGAGGGAAAAACGAATAAATTACATTCACGATAAAAAAATTCCAAATCCGTATTACTTACATTTGAGAAAAAATGTATTTTTTGTTTCAAATGATTTGATAATGATTCATAATACTCATCGAATTCAGTTACTTTTAAATCACGATAGCCGATCAGTACTAAATCATATTCGTTATAAAGTTCTGATTCAATATAAGCTTGCAGAAGAAGGATGTGGTTCTTGCGTGGTTCGAAGCGACTTATATATAGTATGAATTTATTAAGAGAATACTTTTCCTTCATCGAGATAAACTTATCATTTTTAGATAGTTCAAAACCATTTGGAGTGATATGAATATTATTCTCCGGGATGCCGAAATGAGTGGAAATTGCCTTTCGTGAGTATTCCGATACCGTAAAAATCAGATCGGCTCTTCGTGCTGAACGAGAAAAGAAAAATTTATTTTTAAGTTTGTATTTAAATCCGAAATATTCCGGATAGTCTAAAAATAATAAATCGTGTATTGTTACTATTTCTTTGCAGCATTTAAATAATGGACTGATATACTGAAAATGAGCATAATCGATTTTGTTTTTCAAAATCAACCAAGGTAATTCGAATATTAATCGGAAAAATTTATTTCCAGAAGAAAAGCGTATATAATGAATATGAGGAGATTCTCCAAATATGTTTTTTAAATTAGTTATGTCCTGTGCTACGAAATAAAAATCAATGTCTTCCGATTTATATAAATTAATAAGAGCTTTATACAATCCTTTTAAATAGGTTACCGTGCCCTGGGGTGATCCATCAAAAACATGTGCGTCTATCAATAATTTCATATTGCTATTTGATAATATTTATTTTTAGAAAACAATCAAAAGAGTATTGATTTGCATTTGGGATATGATACTAATTTAAAAACCGCTCTTGCAAGCATCATCAAAGACAGTTTACTGTTAGCTTGCATATTTTAGAATGCTAGTATCTTAAATATCTTATTTTTAAATGATAAAATAAATTATGGCTTTTATGTGATTTTATTTTAAGCCATGTCTTATCTTGAAAAATTCAAACTCTGCTATTTGTTTTAACAACAAATAGATATTTAAAATAGGGGATACGGAGTTTAAATTTTTTCTGATCCGATAGACTTCAAATATTGCTTTATGGGAGAAACTCATCCCTCCCGTCTGCATTTTAACGATTGACTTAGGGAAAAAGTCGCATCTGAGATTTTTTAATGAACGCAAAAGGAATTCATAATCAGCGCATATCTTGTAATTCAAATTAAAATTTGCATTATTTTGAAACAAACATTTACGATGAAGTGTGCCCACATGAGAAATATCCATTTTCTTCTTGAAAACATTTGGATTAAGTTTATTTCCTATTACCCGAATTAAACCATCTTTTTTATTAAGATAATCCGCTTTAGCTGATAATAAATTATAATCGGTATTAATTTGTTTTTTTGCATATTCTATGTATTGCCTAAAATTATCCATACAAATGATATCGTCTGCACCTATAAAAGAGATCCATTCACCTTTGCTCTGCTGGATGCCTTTGTTCCAAGCATCATAAACGCCTTTGTCAGGTTCAGTGATATAATATGATATTATATCATTATTTGTTCGAATTATATCTATTGTCTGATCTTTTGATCCGCCGTCAATAACGATTAATTCAACTTTATCTTTTTCTATCAGCGGACGTATACTATTAATACATCTGTTTAATACAGATCCGGCATTATAGGTTGCAATTATTATCGAAACTATCATTATAAGATTAAATTTTTATAAACTTCTATTGTACATTTAGCTGTATTTTGCCACGTATAATCTTTTACTATTTCTCCTCCTTTTTCAACGAGTTCCAATCTTAAATCTTCAGAAAGAACAGCTTTTCTAATAGTAGAATATATAGAGTCTTTATCCTTTGGGTCAAAATACAGAGCTCCGTTTCTTGCTATTTCCGGGAATGAGCTTGAATTACTGATACAAATCGGACACTTATTTGAGAAAGCTTCTAATATAGGCATTCCAAAACCTTCATAAAGGGATGGGTAAATAAATAATGTGGCATTATTGTATAGTATATTCAATTCTTGATCATTTGGTTGTTTGACGCTGATCAAATCAGAAAGGTCTAATTTCTTTATCAACTCTAACTCTTTGTCAGAAAAAGGTTTGCCGCAACATACGAGATTTAATGTGAATTCCTTTAAGATGGGACTTATGGATTCTAACATAAAACAAAAGTTTTTATAACCTTGTCTTTCTCCCACATATAATAAATAGGGCGCTTTTCTGTCGCTTTCGTTCTTTTGTATATAAGCTTGATAAACACCATGATATATGACGCTTACTTTGTTGGGGTCTATGTCATAATGATGAATTAGGTCATGTTTCGTATTATTACTGATAGCAATAATTTGATCAGCTCTAAGAATAGCCTCTTTCTTTTTTTTTAAAAAAGATTCAACAACTGGACTTTTTTCGAAATATAGTTCATGAGTAAGATCATGAACGGTTAAAACAACAGGCATTTTGCAATTGCGAAAATAAGGGTCATAAAATGTCGGTTGAAAAATACAATCATTTATATTTCTTATTTTAGATTTTGTTATTTGATTGTTTAAATGAAAAATAGCTCTGTTTAAGAAGTGTTTTTTTAAAGGTAATCTTATCGTATTAGTATTGGAAAAAGCTTCACTCAGATAATAATTATCAGAAAATGGAGCAAAAATTTCAGAAGAAACTCCTAAGGATAATAATTCTTTTTGTAATGCAACGTGGTATTTCGATATACCTCCGAATCGTTGCATTGTAAAAGCTTGGTGGTCAAATAAAACCTTCATAAATGATAATTTTAGATACAAAAAATCATGTGTTATAAATTAACGTTGATCTTCATTAAACAGATTTTGGATCTTTTATTGTTCGAAATATTGATTTGTTTTAACGAATTTATCTCATTTATGCATTTTAGGGTTTTCTGGCATGTCAGAGATTAGTCCCTTTTTTAATACTGAACTCAAAAAATCTATAAACTGTTTTTCAAATCGATTCAGATTGAATCGGGAAAAAACCGTTTCTGAGGCCAAAATCATTTTTTTTGAAATTTCTTCATCAGATAAATTCTGAACCTCGGCTATGACATTGGCGATAGATTCTGTATTAAAATCATCAATAATATAACCCATTTCATTGATCCCATCGAATGCGGCATATTTAGATACTATAGGAATCAATCCGGCTCCCATACCCGTTAAAACAGATCCTGGTAGCCCTTCACTTCCTGAAGGAAGGATTACATATGTTGAAACCTGAATAATATTATTTAATGTTTTCGACTGAAGATCAAGATAACCATATAAACGAATATTCTCAAAGTTCTTAAACAAAGGCAATATCTGTTCCTTGAAGTCTGAATCTATCGGGCCTACAACATGTAGAGTTAAATCTTTATTTTGCGAAAAAAAATCCAATAATAAATCCAGTCCCTTTAGGACTGTACCACCACTAGCAAACCATAGATAATGATTTCTATCCGAATTTTTGATTTTTTTTTCGATGTTAATGTTTTTAATCGGCACGAAAGATTGGTCAATCGTATGAATTTTACACCTAATTTCTTCTGGATATGTTTGTATAGTATAGCTGCTTCCGATTTGTAGGATGTAATCAGCTATTTCATTCGATTTATGAGCTGAGACAAGCCTGGAGTAACTTAGGTTTGTATTATAACGTCTGTTTACCTCATCCGTTCTTTTTTTTATCATTTTATTTTGGTGTGCCCAATATGCTCCTGTGGCATAATAAATTTTCAAGGCTTTTGGATTATTATCACATACTTCATTGAATTTGGGCTCTAATCCCATGACTACATCATAATTATCTATTTGGGTGTTTTTCTCATTGTAATTTTCGATCAATCCACCATATCCAAATTTCTGAATAATTTTTTTCATAGATATTGATTCATAGCGATTTTGATGAGACTCCATATAATTGAGATCCATTCTTCGATAAAACGGATCTGTAATATAAGAAAGATAAAATTGTGGTAGATCTACGGATCCAAATCTAATGTGTTTGGGTGAAATAAGTACCAAAATCTTAGAAATGCATTTAGTTATTAGGTTCATCATAATTGGGCATTAAAACAAGATCAGAGTCAGATAAAACAACTTCTGTATCTACATGTTTCATTTTTAAACATATACCGATGCAATAAAAAATAGACAGTCCATAAAGGCCAGTCAATGGCATTGGGAGTGGATATTGCATTAAAAGAAATAATCCAATATAATAACTCATGGCTTTACTCTCGAGAGATCCTAGCCGGTAGCCATTTATAATAGCTTTAATAGAGATCCATAGCATTAATAACCATAATAATAATCCACCATCCATAATGACGTCTAAAAGACCTGTTTCAATACCTGTTCGAATATCAGAATCTTCCCAAAATAAAGGATTGTCATAGCCGCCTTGTACTCCCATTCCCCATATCCATCCACCAGATGTTTGGTCTAATGATTCAATTGCGGCATCATTTACGACAGAACGAGTATCTTCAGCCATTCTACTCATCATTTCTAAAAATAAGTTTCCGCCCAGATAATCGTTTATTAATCCTAAGACATAGTATGCGATGAAAAACGACGTGAATAAAAGAAATATAAATCGTAAATTTAATTTCATGCGGATAACAATCGGTGCTGCTAAAAACATCAATAATTGTAATGCTCCCGATCTTCTACCAAAAAAAACATATACTAGGAATACGAGTATAAAAGACGCATACAAACAAATACGTTGAAATGTATTTAATGATTTTGGAGTAGCTAATAATAACCCGGCACCCAAAAGCAAAAAAGAGGGGATTACTTGAATCTCATATATTGCATCATCCTTTAAATAAAAGAACAGAGCAGGGAAAAAGATGATCAACGCTAAATTCGCAAAAGCTCCATTCCATAAGATTTTTTTGAGGAATACGAGATTTTCTTTATTGGCGAGCATTATGCAGGCAGGAAAAAATAACCATCTTATTCTATCCGCAAAATAAAAACCTTCCGCACTTTGATCATATCGAATGACAGGAATCAGACAAAATAGAACGAATAATTTGACAGAACGTTCTGATTCCTTCCAATTTGAAAAAATGATAATGCAAGAAATTGCAGCTAATATCAATAAAATGCAATTTCGTCCTAATTTGATTAGTTCATTGTCTTCATTCAGATAAATAAAAACTTCGCAAACTGAGTAACAGAAAGAAGTTATTATAAAAATTCTGGCTATTATATCGCGGCTATTCAGTTTTGATTGGTGTGACTGATTGTCCATAAGTTTTTTATATCATTATTATTTATGCGGTTTATTATTTCATCCAAATGCCTGATTTATTATTGAATATCTGATAGCATTGTATTGGTGAAACAATAAACCCACTAAAATTTGAAATAACAGATGCGATTATCACACTTGAAATGCCTATATCTGTATAAGTGATTAATAGCCACGAAGTCAACAAAAAAACGAAAGGTGTTATAAAGCATAATCTATATTGAAGCTTAAGCATACCTGTTCCATTAATAATTGATAGAAATATTCCGGCAAACATAGAAGTGATGCTGAATATAAAGCTCCATAAAGTAACCTTGAATGGTATTTCAATCATGTTTTTTCCTAACCAGAGCGAATACAACTCATAATTAAACATAACCATACCGAAGGCCAATACGGATATAATACCCCAAAGGATAAAATAGTATTTTATCTCTTTTGTTATCCATTTTATGTCTTTCTTGAAAAAGGCTTCAGTTGCCGCCGACCAAAAAGGAGTCATTATGATGGTAAATAACATGCTTGGAATTGAAAATAATTTATATGCGATGTTATAAACTGTCACATCAGTAGAATTGAAAAAATGACTGATGATGAGATTGGCACTTTGATATTGTATCAGTCCTGCTATTTGTATAATAAAAAATTTAATGCCTAGTGGCATTATATCTTTAATCAAAGCGAGATCAAAAGTTTTAAAGTCTGGGCGTATTTGTTTATATCCATATTTGAAAAAAAAGATATTCGACAGAAGAAGAATAATCAAAGGGACAATACATAAAACCAAACTTAATAATAACAAACCGCTTTTATTGATTTGAATTAAAAAGAAAATAAAAATAAGCGATAATAGCTGGCTTAGAAATTCGCAAAGAGCTATATAATATGGTTGTTGTATTGCATTGAATATGGTATAAATGATCCGTAAAACAAACTGGAAACAGAAATAAAAAAGAATAATGGGTAAAATTTGCTTAATGATTTTAGCCATATCTAAGTTAACGTTCAATATTTGTGCCCAATTAAATAATGGCGTAACTAAAATTGAAATAAGAAAAACGACTGTAAAAATTACTCCAATTACCGCATAAGTAGTACTAATGAGACTCTTTGCTAACGCCACATTATCATCGGCAATAGCCAGCGCAAGTTTATTGCGAAGGCCATTGCTTATTCCTATATCAAAAAAAGAAAACCACGAAATAATTGAGCTCAATGTCAACCAAATACCATAATTTTCAGAATCAACAAAATCAAGAATCAATGGTACTAACATCAAATTCATCAAAAAACCACCACCTTTAAAAAATAAAGATATAATGGAGTTTTTTCTTGAACGAACTGTTCTGTCATTAGGGTCTTTCATGAAAAAAGACAATATCTTAACTTTTAAATCTGTACTCAAGACTATTGGGATATTAGAAAATAATTCAATGGAACAAGATCATTTTTTTTGACCATAACCATAGCCGTAACTGGCATTGGTAGTAGTTCCATTTAGAACAAGAGATACTTTTTTTAATTTGCCTTGATTAACAAGAGATTCAACAAAACGGATGTTGTCGGTTTTAGAGTAATTAGCTCTACAAATATATAATGTCGCGTCACTGATTCTGGCTAGAGTAAACGTATCAGATATCATACCGACCGGAGCTGAGTCTACAATTATATAATCATAATGGCTTCTTAAATAACTGAATAATTGATCAAGTCTGTTACTTAGTAAAAGCTCTCCGGGATTTGGAGGTATAGGTCCGCTTATAATTACATCAAGATTTCCCAAAAGGCTATT
>JBOFCV010000534.1:0-1793 GCA_051646305.1 Turicibacter sp. | reverse complement strand
ACAAGTTCTGCAAGTGGATCTTGTAAACGGCGTGAGATTGAAACAGCCGAACGTTCTTCAACAGCTAAATCAGGGAACTCTTTACGTGCAAGTTCTGACGCTGAGTAAACAGATGCCCCCGCTTCATTTGTAATAATATAATAAATTGGATGCTTAACTTCTTTTAAAACATCGGCAATAAAGCTTTCTGTTTCACGTGAAGCTGTCCCATTTCCAATTGATACGATTTCAACTTTATGTTTATTGATTTTATCTAAGACTTTAGAACGTGCACTCGCAGCTAATGCCGGATCAACTTTTGCTCCTTTTGCTTTCTCATGTGGATAGATAACATCAATATCTAAGACTTTCCCCGTCTCATCTACAACTGCTAATTTACATCCCGTACGATAAGCCGGGTCAACACCTAATACAACTTTACCTTTCATAGGCGGTTGTAATAATAATTGACGAACATTTTCTGAGAAAATATGAATGGCCTGATTTTCAGCTACTTCTTTTAAACTCGCACGAATTTCACGTTCAATTGACGGCTTAATTAATCGTTTATAACCCTCTTCAATTGCTAAAGATACTTGGGGTGCGGCAGGCGATTCTTCATTTTTTATCACTTGCTTATTTAAAAAGAATAAAATACCTTCTGAATTATCTGATATCCCAATACGCAATATTTTTTCAGACTCTCCACGGTTCATCGCAAGCACTCGGTGAGGAACAACTTTTGAAATTGGTTCAGAATAGTCATAATATTGTTCAAACACATGACGCTCATCTAACGTTTTATCTTTCACTTTTGAAACAATCTCACCTTTTTTAGTTACATAGTCACGAATCCATTTACGGTAATGTGCACTATCTGCAACGATCTCTGAGATAATATCGCGTGCTCCTGACAATGCATCTTCAACACTTGTCACATCATCAGTTAAATATTTTTTCGCTTCTTCTTCTATTGGTGTTGCTGGATATGTTAATAAGAATTGTGCTAATGGCTCAAGCCCTAAAGCTTTTGCGACCGTTGCACGTGTTTTCTTTTTCTCTTTAAATGGTCGATATAAATCTTCAACTTCTGTTAACTTTTCAGACTTTAAAACTTGTTGTTTTAATTCTTCTGTTAACATACCTTTTTCATCAATTAAACGAATCACATCTTCTTTACGTTGTTGTAAGTTAATACCATACTCATACGTTTTAGAAATTTCACGAATTTGTTCTTCGTCAAGTGCTCCGGTTACTTCCTTACGATAACGCGCAATAAATGGAACCGTAGACCCCTCTTCTAACAGTTTTAAAACGGCATCAATTTGCTCTGTCTTAATTTTAAGTTCTTTTGCTATAATCTGATATAACTTCTGCGAATGTTGTTGTTCCATTGAAACCATCCTCCTTATTTTTTATCCAAATTCAAACGATAACACGTAAACCTACTCTTTTTTATCACTATCTTAATCCAATCTACGGGCAATAATCGCTTAGATTAATAAAAAAATCATCTTCAATATTGTATCACAAATTATTATAAATTTGATTTTACTGACCATAATTTAGGTTATTTACTATAACGCTCTCCTGCTCACTTTAACTATTTTTAATAGACCTGTTTATTAAATAGGTTAATCCTTGGCTAATTGACTGTCTAAATAAGGGATTCTAAGAAATATGTATTTTTACGTCATTTTTTGTCTAAGAAAAAATCCTGTCTTTAAAACTTATGGGTAATAAGATATGCTATACTAATAATATACCAAATTAAGGAAATAAATAAATTGTGATATACGTAGGAGGTTATGTTA
>JBOFCV010000106.1:0-8781 GCA_051646305.1 Turicibacter sp. | reverse complement strand
AAAGATTCTTTTCAATCTTTTCAAATATTTGGCCGATAATTGGAATTTTTGCAGCAATCGCTGGATTTGTAAAACCTAACATTAAAAGTGCTACAACACTTGCTGCGACAGTTCCGATAACTTTTCCCTTTTTTTTCGGTTTCTTCATTTGTTTTTCAAGAATTGCTTTTTCTCCCCCTTGATCAATTACAGCATCTAAATTTAGAGGAATCAAAATCTCATTATATTTTTTATTACTCATTTAAAGATCCTCCTTTAATATTTTGGCTAATTTATCTTTCGCTCTTTTTAAATGACTTTTGACTGTGTTCACAGGGAGCTCCATCGTATGGGAAATCTCTTCAAGACTCAAATCATTAAAATACATCAAAATGATCACTGTTTTAAACTCATCTCTTAAACAATCAATCGCATCATACAAATCTAACTTTTCCTCAATTGAAATTGCTAATTTATCTGCCACTAACGGTAAATCCTCGTCTAAATAAACAATTTTACTATCCTTCTTACACACATTAATCGCTTCATTAATTAAAATTTTTGTTACCCACGTCTTAAAATACTTGGGATTTTTCAAACTGTGGATATGTAACAACGCCTTATACGTGCATTCTTGCACTACATCTAACGCCTTTTGTTCATCCTTTACATAACTATAAGCCATTCGGTAAAGATAGGCTTTGTGTAATTTAATCGAATCTATACAAGCATTCGCATCCCCTCGAATGGCCTTTTTAACTAAACTTAATTCATCATTCTCATACCCCACAAACGAAAATATATTCTCCATTTTTAACTCCTTCTTTTTGTGTTTTAAGCATACAGTGCGTTCCCCTAATTTTTATGCCGGCACTTATTAGACCATTCTTATCAGTCCAAAGTTGCACCTCTTTTATAAATTTTAAAATTTTAATATCATCCTCTTTTTAATAGCTTGAAAAAACTTACCTAAGTTATCTCAGTATAGCATGGCAGCTTCACAAACTTACCCAAAATATGGTTTTAAACTCGTTTTTTTCTTTCCTGTCTTGACATTCGTCCTAGGTTAACGTTTAGAATAGAGCTATGAGGAGATGAGGAAATGGAAAAAACATATAGCATTAGTGAAGTGGCGAAGCGATTTAATATTACAACAAATAAAATTAGATTTTATGAGAAGAAGGGGCTTCTTAATTCTTTACGAACACAGGAAAATGAGTATCGTACATTTAATGCTCAAGATATTCTGCGATTGCATTCGATTTTACTTTATCGCAACATGGGGATAAGTATTGGTGATATAAAAAATATATTGGAAAACTGTGCAAAAGATAATTGCTTGGCGCATTTTAATAATCAATGGGAACTTATCAATAATGAGATTGTACGTTTAACAACCATCAGAAATTCTTTGGAGCATACGATTGATCAATTATACGAAGAGACCTCAGAGTATCTGGTTGATGAGAAAATATTTAATATCATGGAAGCAAATTACGACTTATATCAATTGAAAAATAATTGGAAGGATAAATGGGATTTTGATCATTGGGCTAACAGCTACGATGAGTATGTTTTCTCAAATAAAGGGCCTTTAAAGATTTATCAGAATTATGAATTTGTAATTGATTCTGTGTTCCAGTCTGCTAGTTCCCTCCCTATAGATTCACCGAGAATATTAGAAATTGGCGTTGGGACTGGGAATTTAGCTAGCAAGTTTTTAACTGAGGATTGCACGATTATTGGGATTGATCAATCACGCGAAATGCTTACGAAGGCAAAATCTAAGTTTCCTAACTTGAAAGTCTTACTTGGTGAATTTTTAAAACTCCCCTTTTCCGATAAGTCTTTTGATGTGATCGTTTCAACCTATGCCTTTCACCATTTAACTGCTGATGAAAAAATGGTCGCAATTGACGAGATGCTTCGTGTTCTAAAACCAGAAGGACACATCATCATTGGAGATTTAATGTTTAAAAATATGGACGAAGAAGAAGCTTATTTAAAAACGTTGACCCACCAGCAAGTTGAGATTATTAAAGACGAGTATTATTCTTATGTTGATACGCTCACGACTGAATTTAGTAAGTTTAATAAACGACTCATCTATCAAAAAATTGATGAGCTAACTTACATCATTCATGTGTTTTAATCTAAAAAAGTGATGATTTCTTGAAGAAATCATCACTTTTTTTTCAGCCTCTTAAAGAATATCGTGTCAATAATCTATCCGGCTTTCTTTCAACAATAAAATTTTAAAACATATATTATATATAGGATTTATCTCTGTCTCTATTCCTAGCGAACTATTTTTTACATGTTGGATGACAGGGGATACACCTTGAATATCTTGAGACTATGATATCCACTAGGATCAGTAAAAATTTTAACCATGTATACCATTTATTGATTCTTATATATATTATTAAATTGATTAGGAAGCGTGATATATATATGATAATTGTAGGTTTTTTACACCATTTCAAAAAACCAAAAAACGTAGAAAAAGCTTTTTATTTAGCTACTGCAGCAAAAAAAATGGGCGTAGAATTTATCTATTTCCGTCCTGAAGATGTTAACTTATTAACACGGCAAATTAATGGTCTTATCTTCTTTGAAGGGAAATGGATTAAAGAAAGCTCCCCATTTCCCCAAGTTATTATTAATGCAGGTAGTCCTGCAAAACTAAAAAAACACTCTGATGTCATGCGAGTTTTAAGAAAAGAAATACCTTTTACCAGTTTTCCTGTTGGAAACAAGCTCGATGTGTATAATCGATTAAAAAAATCAGAAGTATTTTCTCCTTATTTAATTCCAACCAAAAGTATCAACTCTGTTAAAGATGTCTATCAATTTCTTAATACTTACTCAAAAGTCATCTTTAAACCGATTGATGGGCATCAAGGAGAAAATGTCTTCTTAATAGAAAAAACAGCTCAAGGCTATCTTGTTGACGATAAAGCTCACGTGACTCTCTACTCTCAAAATGAGTTTTACTTCTTTATAAATCAAAAAATTACTCATAAAAAATACCTGATTCAAGCTTATATTAATTCTAAAACAGTGGATGGTTATTCATTTGATATTAGGCTCCATATCGTAAAAAATAGCCAAGGATCATGGGATACCCCCGTTTTATTTCCACGTATCTCATCAACTAAAAGTGTTGTTACTAACACTTCAAGTGGTGGAACTTATCTTGAAATTAATGAATTCTTAGCTCAAAATTATGTTAACGAATCATCTCAAGCAAAAAAATATCTTGAACGATTTGCAATTGAACTTTCTAATTACTTAGATCAACTTCAAATTCAAAAAGGAGACCACGTCTTTGATGAACTTGGCATTGATATCGGAATTGATGAAGAACATCATATTTGGATTTACGAAGTCAATTGGCGCCCAGGATTTATTTATCCTAATGAAGGAGCAGACAGTTCTATCGCCACTAATTTATTAGGTTATGCCCTGTATATTGCAAATATCTATAAGAAGTGACCTGTTAAAACACATCTGAAATCTATCAAAAAAGTGCTGACCCAAATTAAACTTTGGGTCAGCACTTTTTCATTATTTAATTTCAACGACTTGATCTAAAATAGTATCACTCTCGTTATGCGTATAAGCTCCCTCTGAAACTTCAACCCAAATTCCTTTTTCAATCACAACACGCAGCGTTTTACTTTCTGTACTTGGCGCTGCATAAATCCCAGTGACATGAGCAATATCATTAAAATCTATTTGACTCACGCTTAACTCTGTTCCAAACTCATCATAAACAAAGATATCATATCGACTCCACTCATCTATTGCATCCTCTGGTAATCTCACATCAATAATCATGTTAAATGGCGTGATTGACACTGAATTAACGGCTGCTCCATTTTCTTCTACGCCATCAAATTCTATCACCGTTTTTAACTCTTTATTCACCTTAACAGGCACTTTAAAAGCCCACGTTCCAAACGTTATATCATCTTTATCTGTATCATTAAGAGCATAATTTTCAACTAAAATAATTTTAGTTTGGAACATAAACTCTTCTGGAATTTCTGTTTCTAACTTACCTATTTGATATTGTTGAACCCCAACAAAGGTATACTCATCAATAAATTTGCCTTCAAGTCCACTATGACCTGATGAATCTAACTCTTCATTCGTAAAATCAACCTTACTATACGCTTCTTCAATAATTAACTGATTAATATCAAAGACTTTATCTCCCTGTTCCTCAATCACTTGCGTACGATATGGGAACGGCTCTTCACTTTCAACTATGTATGAGACAAATAATGATTGACCATCACACAAGATTTCTGATAACGTCACGCCAATCCCATTTGAATAGACCGTCTCATTGACAGAAGTTGCATACTCTGAATAGTTCCCTGGGAAATAAATATTCTTCTCAATGGCCTCAAAAACATTCCCCACCACCGGTAATTTTGACGCCATAGCCGGATTAGCAATTCCAAGCCCTAATATCACGGCAAAACTTGCTGCAACCGAACCCATTACTTTTTTATTCATTTTAAACCCTCCCTTTTCTCTATCTATTTTCGCTTTTGCTACCCCTTGAATAATAGCTGCATCCAGCTGATTAGGAATCTTAATATCATCATATTTATTCATGAAAATTCTCCTCCTTTAATAATATTTTTAATTCAGCTTTTGCTCGATTCAAATGACTCTTGACTGTATTAACAGGTAAATCCATCATCTGTGAAATCTGTTCTACACCTAAATCGTTAAAATACTTTAAAATAATCACCGTCTTATACTCCGGACGTATTTGATCCATCGCATCATATAAATCTAATTTCGTCTCAATAGAAAGAGACGACTTCGAATCTGCAAGTGGAAAACCTTCATCTAAATAAACAACTTTACTATCTTTTCTAACCATACACAGCGCTTCATTAATTAAAATCTTCGTGATCCATGTTTTAAAATATTGGGGATTTTTCAACTTGTGGATATTTACAAACCCCTTATACGTACACTCCTGTACTAAATCTAACGCCTTTTGCTCATCCTTCACATAACTAAACGCCATCTTATATAAATACACTTTATACAATTGCAAAAGCTCCGTATACGCCTGCGCATCCCCGCTAATTGCCAAACATTCAAGCTTCCATTGCCCTGTTACATCGCTTCTCATCCGCGGTAGCGAAAATATATTTTTCATCATTTACTATTTCTCCTAATACTAATCATGATTTGGGGTTAAGCAGTGGTGACTCTCACCTTAACAACTCGTCGACCTCTATTAGATGAACAACCCTATCAAAAAGGTGCAACAATTTATAAAATTTTAAAATTTCTAAGCTAATTATCCTAATGACTGAGATTGAATCCCTTATAAAATGAATTTAGTATATCATACCTGCCTCCTATTTTGATTCCACAAAAAAAAGATGAAGACTTTAGGAAATCTTCACCTTTTTAGAAATGGTAACGAGACATTTGCTATCTACTTGTGCAATGACATGATGTTTTACTCTTGCATCAAATTCTAAATAATCACCTGCATTTAATATAAATTCACGTCCCTCAACAAACTTCATCTCGACGGTTCCCTTAATTATTTGAATTGTTGCAAATCCATCATGCGTATGGTCGGGTAATCCTTTGCCACTTTCAAAATTAAAGGCAATCGTTTTAAATTGGTCATTATCAGCAACGATTGTTTTTCGCTCTGTTAATTCGTTTAACTGAACAGGTATAAGTTCCTTTGTCATCTGTAGGTCCCCTTTTCTAATTTTCATAATCAATCATTTGTTTACTTCGATAGGGATATGTTTTCATAGCTGGCGCATTCAAATCTTCGTTAAATAAATGAACGGCTGTAATTTGCTGATTATTATACGTATGATAATAGTAAGTTCCACTTTCCCCACACATAGCTGTCGTATAAACCGTATGATCGACTTGTCCATCTTCACTAATAACAGCACCTTTCAAAACGTTACACGTATTTAATATATGAAAGAATGAATTCACACTTTCATCTTCCGTTGCTATTTCTTTTACGTGATGGCGATAAAAAGCTGCTCTAATAAATCGTGATGGCGATGTAAAATCACCTGGTATTCCAAAACTTCCAGATCCTTGACTAAACGAATGCAACGTTTGCTTATCCCATTTCTGATTAGGATTAGTTATTTCACTTAATCCGTTATACTGATTAAGATTCATAAGGTGCCAATCGAATGTTGGGTTATTTGTTAATACTCCAACCGGATTATCAAAGACTGATAATCCAGTTGCTGTTTTCTCTACCACGATACTATTTCCTGTTTTATCCCCGACAATCCAATGTAGCGGTGGGACAAACGTTCCCTTCGGGGCTAGATTAACTAAATTTAAATCTTTTAAATTCTCACGCACTTCTTCTAAATTTTTAAACTCACTTAATATCCAAAATATTAAATTTGAAGGAGAAATATTAAATTTCCCCTCTATTGCTGCAGCTTCATAACATGCAAATCCAAAAAAATTAAGCCCAGCACACATCAATCCATGTTCATTTAATCCATCTGCAAACATTGGACAATCATTTATTGTTGAAGCCATGCCAAGAACCGCATACTTGGTGTGCGCCACTTCATCATCAACAACATGTTTCCAAGCAAAATTCCTTGGAACAAAATGTACACTTTGATTAAACTCTTGAGGAATATCCATTGATCGTCCTAAAAAATGATGCCCCTCATGACTTGTTAATGTTAATCCAGTACACATCCCCACATCACATCCCATTTTATATTTTTAATTTAGTATCTCCCATATTTATTTGATGTATACTTCAACTCTAATTGAACGCGATGGAACGTATAACTAACCTAGAAAATATTCTACGCACAAATATAAAAATAACTCATTCTTTCATCCGGTTGTATTGAAGTTTTGAAACGAAAAAATACGGCTATAAGCGTAACAACGCAAATAGCCGTATTTTTTATATTAAATCAAAGTCTTTAATAACTGTATTTGTTTGCGCTGATTTAAAGATCATTTCGATTAAGTGCATCACACGCATCACTTCATCATTTTTAACACGCGCTTCTTTTTCACCTTCAATAACAGAAACTAAGTTTTCATAGAAACTTTGTGTTTGAATTTCGGGTGCTGGTAAGTCGTGTTTAATTGTTGCATTTTCAGATGGTGGAGCCATTGTTTTTGTTAATCCTTGACCTGCTTGAATTGGTTTAGGTGGAATAATTTCTCCTTCTTGATTACGAGTAATCATATGCCCATCTAAGTTCCAGTTTTCAATAATAGCTGCTCCGTCACATCCCTTTACATACCAACGCGGTAATTGAATGAAGTTTGTTGTTCCCACTTCAAGAATTGCTTTTACACCATTTTCAAATGTAATCGTCGTGTGGAATCCATCATCGACATCATCACCTAAAATCATACTTGTGTTGGCATAAACACTCGTCATTTTACTTTGAACCATGACTAATAATTGGTCAAGTAAATGAACACCCCAGTCAAGAATCATTCCGCCACCATGAACTTTTAGGTGACGCCAATCTCCTGGAATTCCATTTGCACCTTGTACACGAGACTCAATTTCAAATACATCACCGATTAAACGTTGATCGTAAATTGATTTGATAATTAAGAAATCTTCATCCCAACGACGATTTTGGTGAACCATGAAGACACAATTTTCTTCTTCTGCTACAGCTAAGATTTCTTTTAGTTCTTCGGTATTCATTGTCACTGGTTTTTCGCAAACCACATGTTTTTTAGCTCTTAAAGCTTTTATACAAAGTTCTTTATGAACTTCGTTTGGTGTTGCCACTAACACAATATCAATCGCTTCTTCATCTAATAACTCATCTAAACTTTCAAATGCAACGTATCCATCTTCAATTGATGCGACTTGACGTTCATGTCTAATATCAAACGTTCCAAATACATTAATTTGTTTATTATCTTTTAAAATGCCATTTGCATGATAACCTGCCATCCCACCATAGCCAATAATAGCTAACTGATAAGTTTTCATATTTAATCTCTCCCTTGAAACATAAGTTCCAATTATGATTTTTTTATTCTTTTTTATTTTTTTAAAAAATATATATAAGTCCTACTAAATTTTTAGTACTTTTAAAATTTTTAGTAGAACTATAGAATACTGTTGTATCAAGGCATTCAAAGTTCTAAAATTGCCTTATTAAATGTGAAATATTTATCGCTTGGTATCTAGTAATGACTCCAGATCACTAGATATTTCCTCTATTCAACGGTTAATTCCAGAACCTTGAATGTTTAAATTTCATTTTATAAAATCCAAGCATCACGCAAAGTTGACCGCTCGTTTCATCCTTTTATCCAATCTAGGTTCAAAGCGCAACTCTCTAGCAAAATTCGGTAGTGTCTTCATTTTGTACGAGAGCAAAACGCGCTTTTCGCCCTTTTATTTCAATCCAGATTCAAATCGCTGCCAAGCTATAAAGTTTGATAAAATCTCCGTGATCAAATACCGATCACTGCGTTTTCTCTTCACTTTTACGCTTAGCAAAACGCGCTTTTCATCCTTATATATATATTAAGCCCACCACAGTGCGCCAGCTTCTTCTTTGATCATCACTGTTTTTAAATTTGTTACCGCACGCATGAATCCTTCGTCTGGTGACATTAGCGCATCTTCATGTTCAATACTCATCACATAGTCATATCCGTATAAACGTAGGGCACTCACGATATCTGACCAGACACCTAAATCATGTCCACATCCAACTGATCTAAAATACCAAGAACGGTTTTTCATATCTCCGTAAG
>JBOFCV010000506.1:0-5002 GCA_051646305.1 Turicibacter sp. | reverse complement strand
ATTCCTGAAGTATGTGTGAGTAAGTGATGAAGGGTTACATCAGGACTGAAGTTAGGAAACGCAATGTCGAGGCAATCTTTTAATAAGGAATCAAATGAAACTAGACCGTCATCTACTAATTTACATACACTGATCCCCGTTAATAGTTTTGCTCCCGAGGCAATCCCAAATCGTGTGTTTATATTGTTGCTTCGTTCATTACTTATATCAGCAAAACCATAAGCATTTTCAATGATCACCCCATCTTTTTCTTTAACACATACCGCCCCCGATAATCCTTCCAGATGATTGATAAAAAGTTCTATTTCGTTCTGTTTATTAGCTAATATCAAATTAAGTCCCTCCCATAAACAACTATACTTTTAATATAGCATAGATCAGCGTAAAAATATTAATGAAGGGTATTTGAATTTTAACTTTATAATTTGAATGAGCTTTTTTTGATGATTTAGATATTTCTAACTTTTAATATTATTTTTCTCTAACAAAAGTATAAATTTCCTTAATGTGTAAATACTTCTATTAGATGTTAGTTTAGGTTTTAATGTTTGAGTTTAGAGGAAGTAGGTGGCTATGATGTTAATCTCAATTCGCGATGTTTATAAAAAGTATTTAGTCGGAGATGTTGAAACGCATGCATTGAAAAGTGTAAATTTAGAAGTTAGTAAAGGTGAGTTTGTTGTTGTTTTGGGGCCGTCAGGGTCAGGTAAATCGACGCTCTTACATGTTAGTGGGGGTCTTGATGAGGTTACCCAAGGTGAAATTATGATAAATAATAAAGTCATTACAGAGATGAATAATCGTCAACTGACTAATTTTCGCCGCGAAGAGTTGGGCTTTGTTTTTCAGCAGTACAATTTAATGCCCAATATGACAGTGCTTGAAAATGTTGAGGTAGGTGCACGTTTAAACTCAGAAGCTTTAGGGGTGAAAGAGATTTTACGTGAAGTGATGATGGAAGATTATATTAGTCAGTTTCCGTATCAATTATCAGGTGGTCAACAACAGCGTGTTGCTATTGCACGGGCACTTGCTAAAAATCCATCTATCTTATTTTGTGATGAGCCAACAGGGGCTTTGGATGAAGAAACGGGTAAAACAGTACTCGAAGTATTACAACGAGTCAATGAAGAATTAAAAACAACGGTGTTTTTAATTACACATAATTTAGGAATAGCAGAGATTGCAGATGTTGTGGTGAAAATGCGTTCAGGAGAAATTGTTGAAGTCAAACGAAATGAAGTAAAAAAACAAGCTAGAGAAGTGAGTTGGGTATAATGTTATTTAAAAATATTATAAGAACCATCTGGACAAAACCTGTTCAATTTTTCTCACTCGTTGTTTTAATTGCCATGTCATCACTGACCTATGTATCCCTTCATAATGCTATTAATTCTCTCGACTATTTTTTAAATGACTATGCAAATACGATGAAGCAAGAGGATTTTTTAGTTGTACTCGATCCACCAAATGATGCAAGTGTTAAAGAATTGATTCAAAAAAAAGGAATTAGTCCACTTGAAATGATAGATAAGACAACAGATCAACTGATAAAAACTTATGAGTATGATTTAGTGGACTACTATACAGGAACAGTTGAAAGATTAGAGGCTGAATATGGGGCAACCATTGAGGGGCGATTTTATCGAGATATTGTGGCTGATCAGGGAGATAAATCCAATACCTATCGCGTTATTAAACAAACCGATGCGGTTAATTTAACTTATGTTATTCAAGGAATGCTTCCAAGTAATCCAACGCATATTGCCGTTTTTGAACAGTATGCTAATGAGAATGGACTGAATATTGGGGATTCAATTACAATTAATGATAAAAGTTTTAATATTAGTGGATTTATTGCAGTTCCAGATTATATTTATCCCATTTTTAATTACGATAGTCCGATGTTTGAACCAGATCGTGAAACCATCGCAATTGTCGATGATACCGTCTATGATCAATTTGCAGAAAAGCAGTGGGTTCTTTATAGTGGGTATTTTAATGATGGGCAGTTTTCTGAAGATCGTGTAAAAGCAATATCAGGCGAAAAAGGGGTATCTTATGCGCTTGGTAAAAATCTAAATGTTCGGATTAGTACGGTGTATACGGATATGGCAAGCAATGAACTTTTAGCATCAGTTTTTTCTAATTTTATCTTGATCATGTCCATATTTGTTATCATCTTAATCTTACGAAAAAGATTAGATGCAGATCGAATTCAGATTGGAATATTAAAGGCGATGGGGTATAGTAATTTTAAAATTAGTATAAATTATGCCCTATATCCAGTGTTTGCAGCCATTGTAGGAACCTGGATTGGCTTCTTTGCTGGCAGCGGGATCTCAGTCTTTCTTTCAAACTATTATGTCAGTCATTATGTTGTTCCAAATGTTTCAGTTTATTATAGTGCCAATTCTTTGATTAACGGCGTGATTTATCCGATTGTGTTAATTGCAGTAGCAAGTTTCATTATTTTAATTATCTTGCTTAATAAAAAGCCATTGCAGCTCATGAAGGAAGATAGTCATTTAAAAACTTCGAAATTATCTAAGCTAGTGTCTAATTGTTTGAGTCCGCTCTCATTTGAGACTCGATTTAGATATTCGTTGGCGTTTAGGAATATGGGGAAAATTTCTGCCTTATTCTTCGCGGTTTTAATTGCGAGTATCTTTTTAGTGTTTGCATCGATTGCATTTAATTCGTTAGATAGTGTCGTCCAAAAAGCGTTTGGTCAAGCAAATTATGATTACCAAGTTAGATATAATAAGAAAATCAATCAGCCGTTAACGATGCTTGAAACGCCTTTTATTGAAGCAAAAGCCGAGCTATACTCGTCGTTTGTATTAGGTGAGGAGGAAGTCAAATATGAGGCGAGTACTCCATTTATTATATATGGGACTGAACCCAATAATTTTATTAACCCGTTAGTTAATAAACGGGGAGAAGATATTACGTTGTTTACTAAAAAGGGATTTATTATTAATGAATTTATTGCAAAGGCTTATTCATTATCAATTGATGATAGTTTAACGGTTATTATTAATGGGAAGTTTTTAACATTACCGATTGTTGAGATTGTGGATCATTATAATGGGCCAATGGTTTATATGGATATTAATAAACTTGGTGATTTCATGAATTTTAAAACGGGTTATTATAATGGGAAGTGGACTGATACAAGACCGGTTGATGAGAAAGATGTCATGTATTCGTTCTCTGTCACTGATTTAGAACGAAATTTAGATATTGCCATGGAAATGATTAATGTTTCGTTGGTTGGAATGATGATTGTCGCCATTATATTAGGATTTGTGATTATGACGATTATTGCAAACTTTGTTATTGATGAAAATCAAAAGCAGATTTCGATATTAAAAGTGATGGGATATAATGAAAAAGAAATATCGAATATGGTTTTAACGATTTACTTCCCATTTATTTTATTAGCTTATTTTATTAGTATCCCGTTTACACGATTTGGAATTGATTTCATCATGGCAAAAATTGCAGCGCAGTTACCATTTGCGATTCCAACAGACTTCACATGGATTCAATGTGTGGTAGGTTTATTGATTGTTGTGATAACGTATAGTATTGCGCTAGGTGTTTCAAAAGTACAACTTAAAAAAATATCTCTTCAAGAAGTTTTAAAATATTAAGATTTAAAACGGAATAATTTGACACTATTTACAGAACGGATATTTAAAAATCGTTGGTTTTATGATATTCTTAACTCTTAGTGTTGTTAGGGATATAGGGCTATTTTCCGAGAAGGCAAATATTAAATATATAAAAATAAGTTAATGAATCATTAAAAACAAGTTGTTATGAATTTGATTTAACTTGGAGATGAGCAAATCATCTAATAAATTTTGAATATGTATTCGAAGCACAACAAATTATTTGGCTTGGAGAGAATCCAAATACATAAAAATATAAGGAGGAATTTAAAAGTGGAGAATAAAGTTCTATTTGATCATGATACGATTACGCGTTCACTCAAAAGGATTGCCCATGAAGTATTAGAAAAAAATGAAAATCTAAATGAGGTTGTGATAATTGGAATCCGAACTCGTGGTGCTTACCTTGCAACTCGTTTAGTATCTTTTATTGAAATGTTTGAAGATATCACAGTTCCCCTTGGAGAGTTAGATATTACAAAATACCGCGATGATATTACTCGTGAAATGAAAGAAGTTATTGTAAATCAAAGTAGTGTCCCGATGACGTTAAATGGGAAGACCGTTATTTTAGTAGATGATGTGTTATACACAGGTCGTACTGTACGTGCTGCTTTAGAGGCTGTTTTAGAATACGGGCGTCCTAAAAATATTCAATTAGCAGTTTTAATTGATCGCGGTCATCGTGAATTACCAATACGTGCTGATTATGTTGGGAAAAATATTCCGACGGCACAAAAAGAAATTGTTAATGTTTATTTAAAAGAAATTGATCCAGAGGATTCAGTTGTTTTATCAAAATAAATAAGTGTAAAAGGAGCTAATTTTAATTAGCTCCTTTTGTTTTTGCGAAATAATGCATATAATGGTCAAAAAAGTCTATTGAAAAGAAATGAAAACGATAACATAAAAGGGGTTGAAACGTTTCTATTAAAGTGGTATATTATTCATGTAAGCGATTATAAAATATTTTTCGGGGGATTTAAAAATGAAAAAATTATTAGCATTAATGTTTGTAGCAGGATTATCAGTTTCGGGATTAGTAGCATGTGGAGGGAATGATTCATCAAGTGAAAAACCTACGACTGAGAAACCATCAAGTGAAAAATCTGATGAATCTTTAGAAAAAGTAGAAATTAAACTATGGTTAGATGATGACAATTATGCAGAGGCTATCATTCCTGCAATCGAAGAAGCTTTACCTAATATTAAAATTTCATATGAAAAAGTTGGATCGACAGATGCTCGTCAAAAATTAGAATTAGATGGACCGGCAGGACTTGGGGGAGATATTTTTATCCAACCTCATGATGGAATGGGGC
>JBOFCV010000503.1:0-10088 GCA_051646305.1 Turicibacter sp. | reverse complement strand
CGCTTCGTGTTGTGGTGAAATGGTGCGATAAATTAATTTCTGAGTAAATTTAAAAGCTATTTAATCATACGTATTGTGGTTAGATAGCTTTTTTAATGGATCAAAACCAACAAAATGAAAGGATAGAAAATAGGTCAATAGACGAACCCATAAAAATACGAGGCAACCAGATGCTAGATGATCTGGTTTTTCAATTTATAAATACTTAGATTGCCTTGATGCAAGGGAATGACGACACACTGCGCGGATTTGAAAAATGCGTTTATAACCTATAAGGCCCGAGACGTTTAATCGTACAAAAAAAATAGTTAGTCTAACCGATAGACGTAGTCAGCGTTTGGAAAATCAAAAGAATATTGGGCGTTGTAGATCAGAATTTGACAGAAGAGGAGAATGAAATGGATAATTTTTGACGTATAGGGGAGATAAGAATTAAATGAAAAAGATGGGTCATCCTATTTAAGGTGTTAGTTGATAAAAATAAAACGTAAATAAAAAAGAGGATTGAGCGTAAACTAAATTTAAAAAGCATGCTGCAACGATGGATTAGGAGCAATAAGTGCTAAAAATAATATTTTTCTTGTTAGAAATTGTTTTTTAAAGTAAAATAGAGAAGATATTATTAACTCGAAATGGAGTGAGCTTTGTGAGTGCGATCAATTATGAACAAATTAAAGAGCGACAAACGAGAATTCGCAACTTCTCAATCATAGCCCACATCGATCATGGGAAAACTACACTTTCGGATCGTATCTTGGAGCGAACGAATGCGTTAGAAAAACGTGAGATGAAAAATCAGCTGTTAGATTCAATGGATTTAGAGCGTGAGCGCGGAATTACCATTAAATTAAACGCCGTGCAGTTGACATATAAAGCTAAAGATGGAAATGAGTACATTCTACATTTAATTGATACACCAGGTCACGTGGATTTTACATATGAGGTATCACGTTCATTAGCAGCTTGTGAGGGAGCGGTTCTTGTAGTCGATGCTGCCCAAGGAATTGAGGCACAAACACTGGCTAATGTGTACTTAGCTTTAGACAACGATTTAGAAATTTTACCTTTAATAAATAAAATTGATTTACCGAGTGCAGATCCTGAGCGCGTAAAAAAAGAGGTAGAAGATATTATCGGATTACCAACTGATGATGCTGTTTTAGCCTCAGCTAAAGCAGGAATCGGAATTGAAGAAATTTTAGAACAAATCGTAGAAAAAGTGCCATCACCAATCGGTGATCCAGAAGGGCCGTTACAAGCCTTAATTTTTGACTCAGTTTATGATCAATATCGTGGGATTATCGCGTCAATTCGCGTAGTAAATGGAACGATGAGAAAAGGTCAAATCATTCGTATGATGGCAACAAATGCAGAGTTTGAAGTCGTTGAGGTAGGAATTCATACACCACACGAAAAAAGTGTAGACTTTTTAGCTGCAGGTGATGTAGGATTTGTCACGGCATCAATTAAAGATGTAAAAACAGTACGTGTTGGGGATACAATTACGGAAGCCTTAAATCCAGCAAGCGAACCATTACCTGGATATCGTAAGTTAAACCCAATGGTATTCTGCGGGCTTTACCCAATCGATGCAGCTCAATATAATGATTTGCGTGATGCATTAGAAAAATTAGTCTTAAATGATTCATCGTTACAATTTGAGCCTGAAACATCACAAGCTTTAGGGTTTGGATTCCGTACAGGATTCTTAGGTCTATTACATATGGATGTTATTCAAGAACGTATTGAACGTGAATTTAATATTGACTTAATCGCAACAGCACCATCGGTTATTTATCATGTTCACTTAACAGATGGAACAGATTTGATTGTGGATAATCCATCACAAATGCCTGAAGCCCAAATTATTAAAGAAATCCAAGAACCTTATGTTAAAGCTTCTATTATGACGCCGAATGAATTTGTTGGAGCGATTATGGAACTTTGTCAGAAAAAACGTGGTATTTTCCTTGATATGCAATATTTAGACGAAACACGTGTTCATGTTAACTACGAAATTCCATTAGGGGAAATCGTATATGATTTCTTTGATCAATTAAAATCATCGACAAAAGGATATGCTTCTTTTGATTATGAGTTAATTGGGTACAAACCTTCGAAATTAGTTAAGATGGATATTCTATTAAACGCAGAGGTTGTCGATGCATTAAGTATCATTGTACATAGAGACTTTGCACATGCTCGTGGGAAAATCATTACTGAAAAATTAAAAGAGATTATTCCAAGACAACAATTTGAGGTTCCAATTCAAGCGGCTATCGGTGGAAAAATCGTTGCTCGTTCAACAATTAAAGCATTGCGTAAAAACGTACTTGCTAAATGTTATGGGGGAGATATCTCTCGTAAACGTAAGTTGTTAGAAAAACAGAAAAAAGGTAAAAAACGTATGAAGTCAGTGGGTTCTGTAGAAGTTCCACAAGAGGCATTCATGGCTGTTCTTTCAATGGACGAATAAGAGAGGGATTTCCCTCTCTTTTTTTAGTTTTTTTTCTAAAGTGACTGACTCTTAGTGAAGTAAGTTTGTTTAGTTAGCGCAATAAGTTTAAACGGATAAAATAAATGCGAGTGACTGAACCTAAATATCGCGTGTAGTAGGACATTTTTAAAAAATGTAAAAAGATACGAAAGAGTGTTTCTTCCTGATGGATTTTAGATTTTGTTGTATAATAATGTGGAGGTGTTGTGATGTTAACAAATTATCATACGCATCATAATCGATGTGGACATGCAAAAGGCACAGTTGATGATTACATAAAAGAAGCGGTAAAGCTAGGATTTGATGAAGTTGGTATGAGTTGTCATGTTCCATACGAAAACTTTCCTGAGATGCTCTATCGCATGAAGTATAAACATTTAAATGATTATCTGCAAGATATAGAATTGGCTCAAGTGAAGTATCCGCAACTCTCTATTTTAAAGGCCTTTGAGTGTGAATACTTTCCGCATCTTCACGCGTATTATGAAGAACTTTCTTCAAAAACGGATTATTTAATTTTAGGCCAACACAAAATTGAAATAAATGGTGATTATGCAGATGCCTTTAGATTTTCAAAGTCAGATGAACTTGAAATCTATGCTAAAACGTTAGAATTAGCTTTTTCAACGTCATTGTTTAAAATAGTGGCACATCCTGATGTTTTTATGTGTGAGTATCCGAAGTGGGATGCAACCTGTGAAAAGATTTCACGACAAATCATTGAAGCAGCCATTAAGTATGATGTGTTATTAGAATTGAATGCGAATGGTTTCCGCCGCGGGAAAACGGGTTATGCTGATGGGGTACGTTATCCGTATCCCCACAACACGTTTTGGGAACTTGTAGCAACAAACTATCCAAGTGCTAAAGTCATTATTAATTCAGACTGTCATCATCCTAAGTTATTGAATGATGAATTTGTAGAAATGGCAAAATCCATGGCCAAAAAATTGAACTTAAATAGAGTTGAACAGCTAGTGTAGGGTTCAGTTGGGAGGTGTAAAGCTATGACAAAAGGATTATATATCCATATTCCATTTTGTGATCATATTTGTACGTACTGTGATTTCCCTAAATTATTTACGAAGGGACAAAAGCATGATGATTACATCCAAGCGCTGATAAAAGAATTAGAGGAATATTATAAAATAGATCAGTTTTCTAGTATTCAAACGATATATATTGGTGGTGGAACGCCTACTGCGTTGAGTATTGAACAAATTAAACCGCTCTTTGACTGGTTAGAGAAGCAGATTAATATGAACCAAATCATAGAATTTACGATTGAGGCAAATCCAGAAAATTTATCAGAAGAAAAAATTAAGTTTTTATCTGGTGTTGGAATTACCCGATTTAGCCTAGGGGTTCAAACGTTTAATCTTACGCATTTAAATACGATTGGCCGTAAACATGATCCAACACATGTCAAAACAGCAATCAAAAATTTGAAAAATTGTGGTGTTTCAAATATTAACATTGATTTGATTTATAGTATTCCAGGTCAAAGCTTGGATGACCTAAAAGCAGATTTAGAAATTTTAAAATCACTAGATATTGAACATGTCTCAGCCTATTCATTAATTGTTGAAGAGCATACGAAGTTATATCTAGACTATATGAAAGATAAATTAGAACTCGTTGATAACACACTAGAGGCAACGATGTATGAATTTGTGATGTCAGAATTAAAAAAGATGGGTTATACCCAGTATGAGATTAGTAATTTCTCAAAATCAAAGCCGAGTATTCACAATCAGTGGTATTGGAAAAATGAAAGTTATTATGGAACCGGATTAGGTGCACATGGGTATATCTTGGGAAGTCGCTATCAAAATACCCGATCGATTCATCAGTATATTGAAAAGTTAACTCAAGGTGAGTTGCCGACGACACAATCGCATGTACTGTCGTTAAATGAGAAAATAGAAGAAGAAATGTTTTTAGGATTACGCTTGATGAAGGGGATTAATTTAGCGGAAATTAATGAGAAATATCAGGTGGATTTAGAAAGTATATATGGTGAAGTTTTCCGTTCGTTAATAACAAAAGGATATTTAGAACAAGCGGGTTCACACGTGTTTTTAACAGCAACAGGGTTATTACTTGCCAATGATGTGTTTGAAGAATTTTTATTATCCGTTTAAGGTGGGTAAAAAAGTATTTGATTAATATCCGTAATTTTTCTATAATAGAACGTAGTAGTAAAAAAACAATTTATCATTTTGGGTGCAACGGTAACGCGGCACCTTATCTTTTTGATTTTTTAGGCAGGGTTAGACATCCTTGTTACACTAGCTTTTCATCATTTAAACGTGAAGATGAGCGGACCTATAGAGAAATTCAAATCAAAACGGTTTAATAAAGATAGGATAGTTTGATGCGAATAAATTTGACGACTAAAAGAATGTCTAACAAAACTAATACTTAAATAGAAAAAGTGATTGAATCTAAAATGGAGAAGTATATAGAGGTGAAGTTATGAATGGTGTAATATTACTGGATAAACCGGCTGGAATGACTTCGCATGATTGCGTTCATATCGTTCGTAAAACATTGAAAACGAAGAAAGTAGGACACACAGGGACACTTGATCCGAGTGTAACAGGTGTATTGCCAATTTGTGTGGGTCGTGCAACGAAAATATCACAATTTTTAACGGCGAATGAAAAAGAGTACTTAGGAGAAGTCACGCTTGGAACAGCTACAACGACTGAAGATGCTGATGGTGAAGTGGTAGACGAAAAATTAGTTGACCGTGTGATTACTGTTGAAGAAATCAAACAGGTTTTTGAAAACATGATTGGAACGAATACACAAACGCCTCCGATGTATTCAGCTGTAAAAGTGAATGGGAAAAAATTATATGAATACGCGCGTGCGGGAATTGAAGTAGAACGTCCTACACGAGAAGTAACTATTTTTGAATTAGAACTCATTGGTGAGCCGTTCGTTGATGAAACGAATCAAGTTAGATTTAGGTTCAGAGTTCGTGGAAGTAAAGGGCTTTATGTACGCACGGTTGCCGTGATGATCGGGGAAGCGCTAGGATTTCCAGCTCATATGTCTCACTTGCGCCGTATTGCTTCTGGTGTGTTTACAATTCCTGATTGTGTGACGATTGAGGAGTTAAAAGCAAGTGTTGACAATCAAACACTTAAATTAATGACGATAGAAAACGCATTAGCAGAGTTTCCATCGATAACCGTTGATGAAAAAGTGGAGCGTTTAGTTCGAAATGGTGTTCAACTCTATCCAAGTCAAGTGTCATTTATGCAAGAACCACAATTTATGATTCTTTCTTCGGCTGGAGACTGTTTAGCAATTTATGAAAAACACCCAAGTGCTGACTTATATAAATCAGTTAGAGGTTTGTTCTAGGAAGTGAGAGTAATGGACGTTGTAAATTTTACAGATAAAGCCCTTCAAGTAGAGGGGCCAATCTCAATTGCATTAGGCTATTTTGATGGCCTTCATTTAGCGCACCAAGAAGTAATTGGAGCAGCTGTTGCATATGGGCGTGAACACCATATAAAAAGCGCTGTCTTAACATTTTCACCTAATCCAAATGTTATTTTAAAAAAACTTGATTGTGAGCACCTGTTAACACCGCATACTGAAAAAGTGAAACGACTAGCTGAATTAGGAGTCGATTACTTAATTATTTTGCCGTTTGACGAAAAGATGGCCCAGATGGGGGCTGATGATTTCATTCAGACGTATTTAATAGGCTTAAATGTTTTGCATGTTGTCACAGGATTTGATTTCCGATTTGGGAAGTTTGGAGAAGGTGATGTTTCAGTGTTGAAACGTTATAGTTCTGAATTTAAGGTGACAGTCATTGAAAAACGTGAATTAAGTTCAGAAAAAATAGGAGCAACACAAATTAAAGGCTATTTAGCTGTGGGGAATGTTGAAAAAGTATCCCACATGTTAGGAAGACCGTATCGATTAACGGGAACGGTTGTCACCGGCCAACAAAAAGGGCGATTAATTGGTTGTCCAACTGCGAATTTACACTTGTTGGATTCGTTTATTTGCCCTGCAAAGGGTGTCTATGCGGTTAAAGTGATCGCAGCGGGAAAAAGTTTTATGGGGATGTGTAATATTGGGCACAATCCAACCTTCAATTTTATTGAGGAAGTCTCGATAGAGGTTCATATTCTTAACTTCAATGGTGACCTATATGGTCAAGAACTATCTATTGATTTTTATCAGTACTTACGTTCCGAAAAAAAATTCAATTCAATTAGTGAATTAATGGAACAATTGGAAATAGACCGCAATCAAGTTGCAACTTATTTCAAAATTAACTTGAAATAAGCTAAATCTATGATAGAATTATAAATGTCCTTATTCTATGCGTCACGCTTCTCCAGCGGTCTGCTTGGTTTAAGGGGAAAATAAAATACTAGGAGGCAACAAAAATGGCTATTACTAAATTAGAAAAAACTGAAATCATTAAAGCTTATGCAGTACACGAAGGAGATACAGGTTCTTCTGAAGTACAAATCGCGGTATTAACTGCAGAAATCAACCGTTTAAATGATCACTTAAAAACTCATAAACATGATCACCATTCACGTCGTGGATTATTACGTATGGTTGGTAAACGTCGTAACTTATTAACTTACTTACGTAACTCAGATATCAAACGTTATGCAGCGTTAATCGAACGTTTAGGATTACGTCGCTAATTTTAAAAAACCGTCAACTCTTGTTGATGGTTTTTTTTATTATTATAAAAGTTGGCTTCCAATGGATGAGCGGGTTAACGAGAAGAAGAGTTAGACAAAGTTACAAAATCAATTAAATAGAGGGATAGCTTTTGTAACGTTCAAAATTAGGACAATGTGGTTTAATCATATCATGTGTGGTGCATTTAACCTGGATTTTCTGGCTAGATGAGTGATTGTTCTTACATTAACTGGAAAAAAGTGAGGTTATCTTAAGCTCTTTTTAAACTGATAAAATTTGACTAGAATTTTTTTTGATATGAAAAGTGGAGAACGTGTGCCATCTAGTTGGGTGAGTCTTAAATAATTTTGTTAAGAACGGTCTATAATAATTGGAGAAAACGTCGTATCCTTAAATTTGCAGAAAAGTATGGTGAATTATCTATAATATTTAAGTTATATGCCAAAATCAGTATAATTATGAAAAAATATATTTCTTAATATTATTTGCTTATGGTATGATAGAAGTGAATAAATATAAATGTAGAAAATGAAGGAGTAATATATATGTCTGATAAACACGTCTATTCGTTTGACCTTGCTGGCAGACCATTGACATTTGAAATTGGTGAGCTAGCCAAACAAGCGAATGCCTCTGTATTAGTTCGCTACGGAGATACTGTCGTTTTAACTGCTTGCGTCGCTTCTAAAGAACCGAAAGATATTGATTTTTTCCCATTAACAATTGGTTATGAAGAACGTTTATATGCAGTAGGGAAAGTTCCGGGTGGATTCATCAAACGTGAAGGACGCCCAAGTGAGCACGCTATTTTATCTGGACGCTTAATTGACCGTCCAATTCGTCCATTATTCCCCGATGGATTCCGTAATGATGTTCAAGTGATTAACTACGTGATGAGTGTGGATCATGATAATTCACCTGAAATCTCAGCGATGGTTGGATCATCATTAGCGTTATCAATTTCTGATATTCCATTTGATGGACCGATTGCAGGTGTGATCGTAGGTCGTATTGATGGAAAATTTATTTTGAATCCAACGGTTGAAGAATTAGCACAATCTGATATCGATTTAACAGTGGCTGGAACAAAAGATGCAATCAACATGGTTGAGGCAGGGGCTAAAGAAGTACCTGAAGAAGTCATGTTAGAAGCTATAATGTTTGGTCATGATATGATTAAACAAATTGTTGAGTTCCAAGAAAAAATCGTTGCCGAAATTGGTAAAGAAAAAATGGAACTTAAATTATATGAAGTTGAACAAACAATTAACGACCGTGTTCGTGACATGGCAGAAGCTGACATGTTAGCTGCTATTCAGGTTGTTGAAAAACATGCCCGTCAAGAAGCGATTGATGCTGTTAATAAACGTGTCTTAGCGATCTTTACTGAAGAAGAGGCAACTGATAAAGAATTAAAACAAGTTAAAGAAGTTTTAAATAAAATCGTTAAAGAAGAAGTTCGTCGTTTAATTACAGATGAAAAAGTACGTCCTGATGGACGTGGGATTGCAGAAATCCGCCCATTATCTTCTCGTCTTGATTTGTTACCACGTACACATGGTTCTGCCTTATTTACACGTGGACAAACACAAGCTTTATCAGTTTGTACGTTAGGCGCTTTAAATGAGCACCAAATGTTAGACGGATTAGAAGTAGAAGAAACAAAACGCTTTATGCATCACTATAACTTCCCTCCATTCTCTGTTGGAGAAACAGGACGTTATGGTGCACCAGGACGTCGTGAAGTAGGACATGGGGCATTAGGTGAACGCGCTTTAAAACAAGTCATGCCATCAGAAAAAGAGTTCCCTTATACTATCCGTTTAGTTTCAGAAGTTTTAGAATCTAATGGATCAACATCTCAAGCTTCGATCTGTGCCTCAACAATGGCTTTAATGGCAGCGGGAGTTCCAATTGTTGCGCCAGTTGCAGGAATTGCAATGGGGCTTGTTAAAAAAGGTGAAAATTATTCAGTATTAAGTGATATCCAAGGGATGGAAGATCACTTAGGAGATATGGACTTTAAAGTAGCTGGAACGGCTAAAGGTGTAACAGCCCTTCAAATGGACATTAAAATCGAAGGATTAAGCCGTCAAATTTTAGAAGAAGCACTGCAACAAGCTAAAATTGGACGTATGCACATTTTAAATCATATGTTAGAGACAATTGGTGAAACTCGTGATGATTTATCAACGTATGCACCAAAAATCCGTACGATGAACATTAAAGTTGAAAAAATCCGCGACGTTATCGGGCCTGGTGGAAAACAAATCAATGAAATCATTGACAAAACAGGTGTTAAAATTGATATTGAACAAGATGGAACGGTTTATATCTTACATGATAGTACAGAAGCGATTAAGAAAGCTGTTGCCATGATTGAAGATATTGTACGTGAAGTTGAAATCGGAAAGATTTATTTAGGTAAAGTCGTTCGTATCGAAAAATTCGGTGCTTTTGTTGAACTTTACCCAGGCCAAGATGGATTAGTACATATTTCACAATTAGCGGAAGAACGTGTCGCTAAAACGGAAGATGTTGTTGCGCTTGGTGATGAAATTTTAGTAAAAGTTACAGAAGTTGATGATCGCGGTCGTGTCAATTTATCTCGCAAAGAAGCGATGAAACAAGAAACACAACCTCAAGCATAAAAAAGGAAGATACCTTGGACGATTTAGTCTAGGTATCTTTTTTTATTTGTATGAAAATAGTGGCTAATCCTTAATGTTTTTTTGCTTATATTGAAAATAGTAATTATTTGAAAACCACTTTTCCGTCACAGATGAATTTAAAGATAAGAAGCTACTATATTTGAGTTGGCTAAGTAAAATACAACCTTAAAGTACGCGAAGTGATAGAGGATTTGATATTTTTAAAAACTTTGTATAAATGATGA
>JBOFCV010000499.1:0-6500 GCA_051646305.1 Turicibacter sp. | reverse complement strand
TGGTAACCTTAAAGAAACAAACATCTAAAATTTTAAAACAAGACATTTACCAGACAACGGTTCACTCCTTTACAAAAGCAATGGACTATGAATTAACGTTATCAAAAAAATATATTTGCGCTGATGATAAAATTTTAATTATTGACGATTTCTTAGCTAATGGTGAAGCAGCACTTGGTGCCATTCGTCTGGTTGAAGAAGCGGGTGCACAAGTTGGGGGAATCGGAATTGTGATCGAAAAATCATTCCAACCCGGACGACAATTATTAAATGACAAAGGATACGATGTTTACTCACTAGCACGCGTTGGCAAATTAGCACAAGGTGTAATCGAGTTTATCTAAATATAAGTATAAAAAAACTGATAGAGGACAAATGCCTCTATCAGTTTTTTTATAAGATGCCAAATAAAGAAAGGGTAATCGCTAAAATAAATGTTGCGATAATGAGTGTTATAGGAGATGATTTTTTACTTTTTAAGAAGTAGTACATGGTCCACACGTAGCCTAGTGGTAAAATGTTTGGCAAAATTGAGTCAAATAATTCTTCTTGAAGATTAAACATAACACCTTCGCCTAATGGAATAGAAGTGAGGACGTTAATGCTGACATAATTCGCAATTAATCCACCAATAACAGTCATGGCAATAATGATTGCAGCGTTTGAAATTTTAGCAGAGTGTTCTTTAATTAAATCTAAAGATTTAACGCCTAGTTTGTATCCCATTTTTGTGATTGGAACACGTGCAAAGAATAAACTGAAGTAGACAACGATGTACATGATCGGTCCCAAAATATTTCCTTGTGTCGCAAAAGACCCAAATACACCTGCCATAATTGGAAGAAGGGTAAACCATAAGAGACTATCAGCAATTCCTCCAAGAGCTGGGAATAAACCAACTTTAATGGATTCAATTGTCTTAATATCTTCACCTGATTCTTCCATTGAAAGCATTAATCCTTGAAGAAAACCAATTGTTTGTGGATGAGTATTAATAAATCCAGAGTGACTTTTCATCGATTCTGCTAATTTTTCTTTGTCATCACCATGGATTTTTTTCAAAGCTGGTAACATAGAATAACAAAATCCAGTTCCTTGCATGACTTGATAATTAAAAGAAGATTGTAAAAAAGCAGTTCTATAGGCTAATGTTTTTAAATCTTTATTGGTTAAAACTTGCTTATTTTTAGATTCCATCTTCAAAGTCCACCTCCTGCGAAGCAATGTTATTTCCATTAACTGTCTCTTTAAAGAATACAATCAAAGCAAATGCGAGTCCCATTAATGCAATTGGTAATAAGTTTGGAAGATCTATAAAGGATACAACTAAGAATCCAACAATTAAATAAGGTAAATATTTGAGTTGGAATAAATTTTTTAGTAGAATCCCAAATCCAATGGCAGGTAAGATTCCGCCAGCAACCCCAAATCCATGAATCAACCATTCTGGCATAGCGGCAACTAAACTAGCTATTTGTGCTTGTGCGGCATATACGCAAAGAAAGGCGACGACACCATAAGTTAGAGAGACAATCCCCATAATACCTAAAGTTAAACGAGTAAATGATTTTATATCAGCGTTGTCAGCATACTTATTAAACTTATTCATAAAAATGGTGAAGATGCTATAAAATCCAAGTAAGATATATTGCATTAAGATAGAAAATGGTAACGATAATGCAACAGCTGAAGTTGGATCTGCTCCTGTTGTTTTAGCTAGAACAACAGTCATGATAGCAGCGATGGGTGGATTTGGAGGCTGAACGCCACCAGCAGGTGTTAAAGAAGCAAAGACAAGTTCAGTAAAACCACCACAAACAATTCCTAAATTCAAATCACCAAGAATTAAACCTACGATAGGGGCAACAATGATTGGTCTAAATATGAAAAAAGTTTCTAACCATAAGTCAAGACCTGCTATGATTGCTACAACTGCAATTAATAGTCCCTGAATCAGTGAAATATCAAAATCCATTATATAACCTCCCTCGAATAAATTAATTTATCTTTTGCTTTGTGTCGCCTGGAACATCTTGAATAAATACATTAACACCATTTTTTTCAATGTTTCTAAAAGATTTCATGTCCTCGTCATTCACATAAACTTTTTTAGAAAGTTGAGTTTTTCCTTCAACAAAATGCATATTACCGACATTTAAATCAGTAATAGGGACACCACCAGCAAGTAAAATTTCAACTGATTGAGGTGTTCTGCAAAGAATGAAAATTTTTTGTTTAGGTGATGCTTTATGTATCACATCGATTGTTTTTTGTAATGTGAAAAAACGAATACCAACACCAGCACTATCCGCAGTCATTTTCATAATAATTTGTGTGTGGTTATCATTTGCTAAGACATCATCGGCACAAATAACAAGGTTAGCATTTAATGTTTTAGTCCACACCAATGTTTGACCATGAAGTAGTCGATTATCAATTCTTGTTAATAATATATTAGGAATAGCCATGATTCCCCCCCTTTCTATGAAAATATATTCAATCTACATGCAAAATATGTTAGCGTTTTCTAACGTGTGTGAAAGTAGTAAAATAAGTCTATAAGTCTATTAAATAAAAACGTAACGATCTAATACTAAAATGAAGGAGTTTTATTATAGAGTGATGGATTTTTAAGTTAAGTATAGTTGAGAGTAATAGCCTGAGGAGAATAATTTTTTTGTAAAATAGTATTTTATAATATAGATAAGCTACGAAAAGGTAGAGATTTTTTTTGTTTTTATATCAATTAAAATAGGAAAATTGAGAGATAATGGCGATTATATATTTAAATTTCTCTCAAATGTATATAATATGATATATATCAAGTGTTATATAATGAAAAATTGAAAAGTTGAGGTAAAAAATGCCACCTAAAAATAAGTTTACAAGAGATCAAATTGTGGAGATTGCCTTTAGTATTGCAAAAGAAGAAGGGATCGACCAAATAACCATAAGAAAAGTTGCAGAAAAATTGGGAAGTTCAATTGCTCCAATTTATGTGAATTTTACTGATATCGAAGAATTGAAAAAAGCAGTGACTTCTAAAATATATGATATAAGTCATTCACTGATTTTACAACAAGATACCGGAGATATATTTTTAAATATTGGCGTTGCGAGTGTCAAATTTGCAAAAGAATATCGTGTGATTTTCAGAGAATTTATGCTTAAAAATAATACACATATGGAACAGTACAATGAAATGTTAGAAAATACGATTATTTCATTAATGAAAACAGATCCAGAGCTAGAGGCTTTTTCTGAAGAAGAATTAAAAATAATATTGATGAAAATGAGAATTTTTCAGGTTGGGTTATCTATTATGACGACAACAGAATCATTTTTTAATGACTTAACTGAAGATCAAGTCATAGAATTATTGAAAAGTACAGGTAGTGATATTATTTCTGGAATGAAAGCAAGTAAAAACAATTAGGGGGATTTTAAAATGAACGTATTATATATTCAAATAGCAGCAGTAATAATCGGGTGCATCTGTTTTTCAATGAGTATTTTTCAATTCTTATTAGCACTTGGGTTGCCATTAGGTGAGTTTGCATGGGGAGGTCAGTATAAAGTTTTACCTAGAAATTTGAGAATAGGAAGTTTTATTTCTATTTTTACTCTTATTTTTATCGGTGTTATCTTTTTAGCGAAAGCTAACTTAGTAAACGTAGAATTAAATGAGACGTTAATTAATGTCTGTTCATGGGTATTTACAGGATTTTTAGGATTAAATACATTAGGAAATTTTGCCTCAAAAAGTAAGAAGGAAAAGTTTGTAATGGGACCTATCACAATTGTCGGAACACTTGCAGGGTTAATTATTGCGATAGGAGGATAACAAAGAGGAGTTAATCATGAATAAGATTAGAATTGATAAAATTTAAAGTAAAACCTATAAAGAAATATTTTTTATCCAAAAAAGGTCCCTAAATTTATTTAAATGTTTGTATTTTATAGTGAGACAAGTTCAGAGGCTGTAAAAACATAGGTCCTATGTTTTGTTTCTGAGACAGTATATAAAATATAAGGAGGACTACATAGATGAAAAAATTATTGATTGTTTTAGGAGCTGTTGTTGTTGGAGGTGTGACAGTCACTGCTTTAACTTATGGTGGAGGTGGTTTGCAGGCAAATGCATCTCGTCTTGAAACGGATGTAAAGTCGACTTTGAAATCAGAGTATGGGAATGATTGGGATGATTTACTAGAAGAGTTTTACGGTGATAATTGGGTAGATAAAATCGAAATTAAATATCAAACATCTATTAATGACGTTATAATAGATGAAGTTCAACGTTTATGGATACGTGATCAATTAGAAGATGAGATAGAAGATAGATTAGATCAAAAGTATGGTGATGACTGGAATGATTTGCTTGAAGCAGTTTATGGTGATGATTGGGATGATATTTTAAAAGAGAAGTATGGAATAGATTTTCATGTAAAACTTGAAGAAGAATTAAATGGAATTTTACAAAGCAATAATGAATTACTACCGGTATTAGACTATTATAATGATGACCAACACGATGACGATGATATAAATGATGACCAATACGATGACAATGACGATGATATAAATGATGATCAAAACGATGATGATTGGGATGATATAAATGATGATCAATACGATGATGATTTAGATGACGATCGTTATTAATTAGTTTAAAATTTTAGCGTGTATGATTAAATTTGAGGAGGTGATGAAGTGGATAGTGTGCCATGCCAACTAGGAAAAAATAAAAATCAGATGATAAAAGACCATATCCCATTCATCATTAAATCAGTTAGTGAAGTAACAGGTAGATATGTAACGCTAGAACATGATGAAATGAGTATTGGATTGCTTGCGTTTAATGAAGCGATGGATAAGTACGATGAGACAAAGGGAGCATTTTTAGGTTTTGCTAAACTTGTCATTCGCTCGCGTATCCTTAATTATTTAAAGGGGCAAACCATTGCGTTTAAGGAATCTTCACTGGATGAGTTGAACGAAGCAGGAATTGAATTTGCGGATGAATTTTGCTATCAACCTAATACAAGTCAAAGTCATTTAGCTCATGAAATACAGATGTTAAAATGTGAAATTGAAAAGTTTGGGTTCGATCTTGAGGTGTTGGCTAACGATTGTCCTAAGCATCAAGACACGCGAAAGAGCGCCATTTCGTTATCTAAAAAGGTAAGTCAAAATACTTCAATTGTCATGAAGTTGTATGAAAAACTTCGGTTACCCATTAAGCTGATTTCTGTTCAATATGAAAAAAGTGAAAAGTTTCTAAAGGGAAATAAAAAATTTATTATAACAACCATTATTATTTTTGATAAGAAATATAGCAGCTTACTTCAGTGGCTCGAAGGGAGGGCATAAGATGTACTATAAAGGTGTTGTCGTAGAAATACTAGCGCATTGTGCAATCATCTTAACTAAAGACGGCGAGTTTATAAAAATAAAAAAATGTGAACAGTTAGAAGTTGGCCAAACCATTCTTTGTCTCCCTGACGATTTGATTAAACCAACACCCAAAGTGATTCCGTTTTATAAAAAAGCCATCCCAATGATTGCAACGCTCGCCGCATGTCTCTTACTCATGCTAATCCCAACATTCAATCAGGCGACAACTTATGCCGTGTTATCAGTGGATGTAAACCCAAGCTTTGAGCTAGAGTTAGATGACCAGATGATGATTATTGGGGTGAAAACATTAAATCAATCGGCTAAAAAATTAAAATTAACACGATTAAAAGGATTACCTCTAGAAGAGGGGCTCACCGTGTTACGTGACATTTTAATTCAACATGACATACCACTTGAGCAACATGCGATGCTATTTAGTTTAGCGCTTATGATGGGTGACGATATAGACTATGAAGATTTAGTAAAACAAAGCTTGAAAGTCGTTAATCCAAGTGATGAATTTGCATACTTAAAAATATCGAATGAAGAGTTAGAACAAGCGCATCAAGAAAAAGTAAGTGGAGCAAAACTAAAAGCAAAACAACTATTAAATGGTATAGATATTGATGATTTATCAGTGAATGAAATTATTCAGTTGTTTAACGATCATAATATTAAGTTCAATATGTTACTGAAAAACGGTATTGAAATTGACGACGATGATGATTTAGAAGATCAACTTGAAGACCTAATAGAAGATATAAATGAACAGTCCGATGATTTTCAATTAGATGATGAAGAATTAAATAAAATTGAAGATGACGATGATGATGTAAGTCAAACTTATGAAAATGATGATGACGATAAGAGTGAAAGTTATCAAACGGACGATCAACCTTCTGTACCTCAATCCAATGAAGATGACGACGACCAAGATGATGATAATGATCAAGAGGATGATTATCATCAAGATAATAATGACGATGATCAAGGTGATGACGATTAAATCAAAAGAAGCCGTTAATTCGGTTTCTTTTTTTTTAAGCGAATGAAATTTAAGAAAATAAAGAAAGATAGTTCCCAATGTCCCCTAGGATATT
>JBOFCV010000476.1:0-6016 GCA_051646305.1 Turicibacter sp. | reverse complement strand
ATAAAGGCAAGGAGGTCACACCTGTTCCCATACCGAACACAGAAGTTAAGCTCCTTAGCGCCGAGGGTAGTACGCAAGTGCGAGAGTAGGACGTCGCTAGGCAAAATGTAAAAAGACATTCATTTGAATGTCTTTTTTTCTAATATTTAATATACTTGTAAGTATATTATCATGTCAATATAGTAATAAAGATGTTGTATTGTTCACTATTTTCTGATAATATATTCAAGAGCCCTAAAAATATTGGGAATGAGAAGCTCTCCACATTGAATGGAGGGCTTATTTTTTTTATGCATTGAAAAATTACATACAGGAGGAATCAGACATGACAAAATACATATTTGTTACAGGAGGCGTTGTTTCATCATTAGGGAAAGGAATAACTGCATCTTCACTCGGTCGTTTACTAAAAAATAGAGGATTGAAAGTATTCATGCAAAAGTTCGATCCATATATTAATGTAGATCCTGGAACAATGAGTCCATACCAACACGGTGAAGTTTTTGTTACAGATGATGGAGCAGAGACTGATTTAGATTTAGGACATTATGAGCGTTTTATTGATGAAAATTTATCTCAGAACTCTAATATTACAACTGGGCGCGTCTATTCAAATGTTATTGAGAAAGAACGTCGTGGTGAATATCTAGGAGCTACTGTTCAAGTTATTCCTCATATTACAAATGAAATTAAATCTAAATTAGTGGCTGCAGCTCAAGATAGTGGGGCAGACGTAATTATTACAGAGATTGGTGGTACTGTTGGTGATATAGAATCTTTACCTTTTCTAGAAGCTATTCGTCAAGCACGTAAAGATTTTGGATATAATAATACATTATATATTCATAATACACTGGTGCCTTATTTAAAAGCTGCTGGTGAAATAAAAACTAAACCAACACAACATAGTGTTAAGGAACTTCTTTCTTTAGGAATTCAACCAGATGTTATTGTCCTACGTACTGAAATGTCGATTGAAGATCATGTGAAAGAAAAAATTTCATCTTTCTGTAATGTACCTAAAGAAGCAGTTGTTGAAGCAATTGATGCAGATATCTTATACGAAGTTCCAATGAACTTAAAAAAACAAGGTTTAGATAACTATGTATGTGAGCATTTCAATATTGAGGCTCCGGAAGCTGATATGTCTGAGTGGGAAGAATTAATTGAAAGTGTTCGTAATTTAGAAGGTGAAGTAAATATTGCATTAGTAGGAAAATATGTTTCTCTACAGGATGCCTATTTATCTGTTGTTGAGGCTTTAAAACATGCAGGATTTAAATTTGGAAAGAAAATAAAAATTAGTTGGATTGATTCAGAGAAAGTAACTGAAGAAAATGTTGATGAAGTATTTAAAAATATGGATGGAATTTTAGTTCCAGGTGGATTTGGAAACCGCGGAGTTGAAGGTAAAATTTTAGCTTGTAAGTTTGCCCGTGAAAATAATGTACCTTACTTTGGGATTTGTTTAGGTATGCAAATTGCAACGATTGAATACGCTCGTAATGTTGCTAAATTAGAAGGTGCTAATTCTTCTGAATTTGATGAAAAAACTCCTCATGCAATTATTGATTATTTACCGGATCAATATGAAGGGATTAAAATGGGTGGAACGCTACGTTTAGGTTTATATGATTGCTATGTTAAAGAAGGAACAAAAGCATTTGATGCGTATCAATCAGTTAATGTAAAAGAACGTCATCGCCATCGTTATGAGTTTAATAATCAGTATAAAGAAATTTTAGAAACAGCTGGGTTAGTATTCTCAGGTAAAAATCCACAGACAGGGTTAGTTGAAATTATTGAGATTCCAAATCATCGTTGGTTTGTAGCTGCTCAATTCCATCCAGAATTCTTATCTCGTCCACAACGACCTCAACCATTATTCCGTGATTTCATTAAGGCAGCTATTCAATATGGGGAAGAAAAATAATTGAGGTGATTTAGTGTCCCAATTTTTTATCAAAGCAGATGGTAGAAGTATCATTAGATTAAAACGAAATTATTTATTTGTAGGTATATCTTTATTAATAATTAATTTCTACTTTTTTAAATGGTATTTACAATTAGCTATAGATACTAATAATCAAGGATATTTTATTCTTATATCAACTTTTGTAAATTTACCACTTTTAATCATTTCAATTGTATTAATGTGTGTACCATTAATGTACAATAAATATTTTAATAATTTAGAATATAGCTTTGGTGATTTAGAATTTGTTGTAAAGCGTGAAGAAAACTTTAAAATTATTAAAAGTTCAGAAATAAATCTTTTTGAAATTAATGAGATAAAAAAAGGTACATATAAAATTAAAATTTGGTTTAGCGAACACTCCTTATGTTATCAGTTAGAGGGAATCCAGTATGCTGATATTAGAAAGATAAAAAGTTGGTGTGATAATCATTCTATATTGATTCATGAATAATGTAAATACCGAAACTATGAATTTATAGTTTCGGTATTTTTTTGTTTTACAGGGGAATTTATTGAAATTAAAGGAAAATATCTCTATAATATTATATATATGGAAGAATGTTGCGAAAAAATACAAGCGCATACATTATTTAGGGGTTCTGAATATGTTAAGATGGAAGAAGTGTTATTTATATATTTTAGTAATATTTATAGTAGGTACGTTTATATACACAGAGGTTGAAGTTAGTGCTTTTTTTGTTTCTAATACTAATAAAGTGCAGAATCAAAGCAAATCAAAGATTGATACGGAGTTATTTTCTGCTGATGAATTAGAGTGGTTATATGCAAGTAAGAGAACGCAGGTGAATACAGGATATCCCTCATCTATTACACCACTTAATTACTTTTATTATTCTAGTATTTCAAAAGGTGTAATAATGGATATTTCAACGGAATTTTATCATCGAACATTGAAAGGTTTTTCATCACTTCCAATTACTGATGTTAATCAAAATAAAGATTTGGTTAATAAGGGTGTTATTGATATTCTGGTAACAGGTAAAAGAACGGAGTATGGGGATTTATATTATAGCTCACCTATTCAAGAATTTGAGTATAGTTTTTTTACGAAAGCAAATAGTGATGTCAAGTTGGTCGAACAATTAGAGGAACAAAAAGTAGGGATTGTAAACAATGATGATAAGATTACGAGTTATTTAAATGTTATCAATGATAAAATTGAGATTGTGGAATATCCTAATTTTATCGATTTGTATAAAGCGTTAGCGGAGCAAGAGATTGTTAGTATTTTTGTTCCCAAAGAATTAATGGTATATCAGAATTTAAACGCTAATCTAAGTGAAATAAAACTTTCTGATTTTACTGTTTCTTCATGGTATTTTGCTTCAAATGATGAGATGTTGATTCGTATTTTAGATAAAATTATGACTGTTATTTCGACTGATGAACTTTATGCAAATCATTTTTTGAAACATCAGAATGCTTTGAACAGTAAATTATATAATTTTGATAAGTTGACACATGAATGGTTATTTTATCAGAATCCTGTTGTAAAGGTAGGGATTTATGATATACCGGCATTTATGACGTATGATAAGGATAGTTTGAGTGTAAATGGAATGGGGGGATATATTTTCAATCAACTATCTAGTCAGTTTGGTATAAAATTTGAGTTTATTTATGATACTTATGCTAATTTACTTGATGCCTATTTAGATAAAAATATTGATTTATTACCAGTGTTTAATTATGATTTGAGTACTGATATTACGGAAGATAGGCTAGGACAGGAAGGTAATTTATATACAATATATCAAGGTGAGATTAATGCGTATGGTAATTATTCGATTCCATATTATGAAGAAGAGTCTAAAAAAAATCGAAATTTAGATGTGGGAACAATTATTCTTCCTTCCATTATAGATTCTGAATATAGATTTAATGAGATGGTTTTGTTTAATGAAAAGACGATTGGGTCGGCAGTGAAATCGTTAAAGTCTGGAACAATTGATTATTTATTTTTAGATCCTAATTATTTAAATTATTTTAATGATTATGAGTTATCTCCAAAGGGGAAGATTGGTAAATATACGTTTTCATTTTTAGTGCAAAATGATAAGAATTTAACTAACTTTTTTAATGCGGTCAATAAACGAGATTTTGCAAGCTTTGCAAACTTAGAGAAGTATTCAAATTTATTATCCACTGAAATGTATTTATATGAACTTTCTTTATTGAGAGAGAATATTTATTCAATGCAGCAACAGAAGTTATTTTATTTGGGTATTTTTTTATTAGGTAGTGGAATTATTCTTACATTAGTTAGACAGAGAATGAATGATCGTAAGACAGAACATTTAAAGTATACGGATCATTTAACTGGATTACTAAATCGCTTAGGTTATCAACGACAAATGGATAAGTTCATTAAAAATAAATCGGCTTTTACTATGATTATTTTAGATATCGATCATTTTAAATTGATTAATGATTCGTATGGTCATGTGGTGGGTGATTTTATTATTGAGCATATTTCAAAGGTATTGAAAACGTGTTGTCCAAGTGATAGTGTGCTTTGCCGTTTAGGTGGGGATGAATTTGTTGTGTGTGTGAATTATTCTACTGAAATACAAGTTGTAGAGTTATTGGAGGATATAACAGAAAAATTGTTACATTATCAGACACCAAAAGGTCAGAAATTGATTGTTACAGCATCGATTGGTGCGGTTATATCATTAGATGAGAATTGTGATTTAGATGGTTTATATTCTTATGCGGATCGAGCACTCTACATGAGTAAGGAAAAGGGTAGAAATCAATTTACTTTTTATGTGGAGGATTAGAAAAATCAAAGTTATGGAATAATGTGCTTAAATTTACGAAGGTGTATTTTTTGTATTGCATATATTTATTTTTCTGATATAATTGAACTGTTAAATACAAGATAAAGTGGTGATTAAGATGGGATTCATTTGCAAAGCTTTGAATGAACAACTTAAAAACTTAATATATATGACGCTATAAGCACTCTACGAATGTAGAGTGCTTTTTCTTTGGTATATACCAGGGTGCGAAATAGTAAAGAGGTGGTTTATATGAAAAAGTATGATGTAATTATTGTTGGTGCTGGACCTGCAGGTATTTATGCAGCATATGAATTAATTAGAAAAAATGATCAAGTTAAGGTGGCATTAGTCGATAAGGGATTAGATATTTATTCTAGACGCTGCCCGATTTTAGAACATAAAATTGATAAATGTCCTGTAAGTAAATCAGGTCGTGTGGGATGTAATCCTGCTTGTTCGATTACGAATGGTTTTGGTGGAGCTGGAGCTTATTCGGATGGAAAGTTCAACATTACACATGAGTTTGGTGGGTGGATGACTGATTATTTATCAAATCATGTCGTGGATGATTTGATTGATTATGTAGATAGCATTAACTTAGAGCACGGTGCAACAACTGATAAAGTTCGTGATATTGAGAAGCGTGGACATGCAGTTGGACTAAAATTATTACGCGCGAAGGTTCGCCATTTAGGAACTGAATTAAATTTAGAAATTTTAAAGAGTATTTATGAGGAGATGAAAGGCCGCGTAGATTACTTCTTTAGAACTGAAGTTGCAAACGTTGTAGTTGAAAATGAAGAGGTTCAAGGTGTTTTACTTGCAAATGGTGATGTGATGGAAGCTAGCCAAGTGTATCTTGCACCAGGACGTGATGGTTCAACGTGGTTAAAAGAAGTGATGAAGGGTCAAGGAATTCCAATGAAGAACTTACAAGTTGATGTTGGAGTTCGTGTTGAAACATCTGATATTGTGATGCAAGAGATCAATGAGCATTTGTACGAAGGTAAATTTATTTATCGTACGAGTGTTGGAACGACAGTTAGAACATTCTGTTCAAATCCATCAGGTCACGTGGTTGTTGAAAATCATTCGGGTACGATGCTTGCAAATGGGCATGCGTATAAAGATCCTAAATTGGGGACAACTAATACGAACTTTGCATTACTTGTATCACATACATTTGAAGAGCCGTTCAATCAGCCAAATGAGTATGCTCATGAAGTTTCAT
>JBOFCV010000478.1:0-1755 GCA_051646305.1 Turicibacter sp. | reverse complement strand
ATTTCTTTTATAAAGACTGCTGGAATTCCGGCAACAACAGTATGAGGTGCAACATCCTTTGTAACGATAGCTCCTGCGGCAACAACGGCTCCCTCTCCTACCGTTACGCCTTCGAGTATGACTGCATTTGCCCCAATTAACACATCATCTTCAATCGTCACAGGCTTTGATGACGCGGGTTCAATCACACCGGCTAAAACAGCTCCAGCTCCGATATGACACCGTTTTCCAACAATAGCACGACCACCTAAAACGACGTTCATATCAATCATTGTTTCTTCCCCAATAACGGCTCCTAAATTAATAACAGCTCCCATCATGACAATTGCTTTTCGTCCGATTGTCACATGATCACGAATAATCGATCCCGGTTCAATTCTGGCATCTACATTCAAATAATTTAACAAGGGAATAGCCGAATTTCGATGATTAAATTCAAGTTCAACATCTTCAATCAAAGGTTCATTTTCTTGTAAAAAAGCACTGACTTTCTCCCACTCATCAACGAGCATAACGGTTCCACCACAAATAAAATGCCTTACTTTATCAAGTCTTTCATTTCCTATAATACGATAATCACATTTTACATAACATTTTACATTTGTTTTTTTAGGTGACGTTTTAATGAGTTCGATTAATTGCAACGTATCCATCCTAACACCTCACTCAATAAGAATCTTTATACTGATTCATTATATGAGCTTACACTAAAAACTATTCCTTTTTTTCGACATCGAAAACGCTTTAGAATAGATGTGGATAACTTTTTATCATAATTTCTAGATCGTATCTTTTAAAACAGACCAACCTATCTATTCTTGTGTCACACAACGATACTCCATTAAATCACCCGGTTGGCAATCTAAGATCTCACAGATTGACTCAAGCGTTGAAAAGCGAACAGCTTTTGCTTTATCATTTTTTAAGATGGATAAATTGGCAGGCGTAATTCCCACTCTTTCCGATAACTCATTTAATGATATTTTACGCTTCGCCATCATGATGTCTAAATTTATATATATCGGCATAAACCCTCCCTATATCGTTAACTCATTTTCTTCTTTTAAATACTTTGCCTCCTGTTTATAATCTTTGGCTTGTCTAAAAATATAACTCATAAGCACTGCTAATAAGGCTAAGATTAATAAAAATAAAGTCTCCATTTTAAATGAATAATTTCCAAAGGCTAAAATTTCAATTCCATAAGAGGATTCTCTTCCTCCATAACTCAGTAAAACTAGTAAAAATAGCGCATGAGAAATTTTTTTAAATCGCGTAATATTCCATTCTGTAAATATTTTTTGTTCAGAAATATCTCTAATAATTTTTCTCAGCTGATATAAAGGATAAAAAACTAAAAGGTAATTTACTAGCATATAAACGCCTTTCATAAATAGCGGTGTCATGTCAGTTGTTTTAGGCATAACAAGTATGCTTCCTACCGCAATCACTCCCAAGCAAATCGCAACTATCATCAGCCCCAATACACAATTAATTAGTATTCTCATCCACTTATCTACATCGTTAAACATTTTAATTCCTCCTGATTTTTAAATTAATATTTTCTTATAGTTACAAACTAAAAATTTTTTATCAACTCAATTCATTGATTTTCTTCTTTAGTAAAGTTAATAATACATCACGTTATATGTGTTACATACCTCATCAATAACTTTATATTCCCCCCCTAAATCCAGTCTATATCGTCAACTCGTTTTCTTCTTTTAACGATTCAGATTCATGTTTATAATCTTT
>JBOFCV010000474.1:0-2739 GCA_051646305.1 Turicibacter sp. | reverse complement strand
GATTAAAGGAAGTAATTGATTCAGCTGAAAAAGGATTCAGAGAACGATTAAATTTAAATTCTGAGGAAAGTTGGAACGGTGTAAAATTTACCCCAAAAAACGGAAGCAAAAAACTAAACTATGCCGAAGATCAGGTTTATGCTCAGATTCAAAAGAAATTGAAAGACCGTGAAGATTTGTTGAAAACAGCGCATAATTCAAGTGATATTATTTTTGATTCGGATGGATGCGAAGTACCAAAGGTAACTGCATCGTTTAGTAAGTCAAGTATTACAATCTCATTCTAATGAAAATAGTATTGGTAAAAACTCTTTCCGGTTCAATCATTCCTGCTTATGATGATGACAAAGAAAAGCTAAAGCGATTTAAAGCTGGAGAGCCTTTTATGGCAGAAGTTACCAAACCGAGAAATTTACGCTTTCATAGAAAAGCATTTGCATTGTTTAGCATGGTATTTCAGAATCAGGAAGTCTACCACAATTTAGACGATTTGCGTTATGATTTAACCATTGAGGCAGGATATTTCAATGAGAGTGTAAATATTCACGGAGAGGTCATTAAACGTGCCAAATCAATCAGCTTTGCTCAGATGGATGATACTCAATTTGCAGAGTACTATGAGGCGGTTATTAAAACCATAGTTAAGTATTTTCACTTTGACAGACAGGATATACTCGATAACATAGAGGATTTTGTATGAGAAAAGTAAGCCTTAAACAACAAAAAAGACTGAGAGAGTACAATAAATTAAAGGTTAAGTTTTTAGAAGATAACCCTGTTTGTATGTTTCCTGAATGTGAAAGCGAACAGGTTCAATTACACCATGCAAAAGGCCGAATTGGCGATAATTTAACCGATATATCGACTTTCAGATCATTATGTGATACTCACCATAGATACGTAGAACTGAATCCAGACGTAGCCAAAGAATGGGGGTTATCACTATCAAGACTTGCAATTAATTAAATAAAATTTCCTATATTTATGTTACCTGACCGACCAGCAGGATTAAGAAACATTAACTATCCATATTAGGGGGATTGTCTGGTCGGCATGAACCCGGTATGGATTTTTTAATTATGGGAGAATACTCAATAACTCCGACACTCTTAGATAATTTTTATTGGTGTCAAAGACTTAATAAAATAGGAGAATTGGTAGATAAAATAAATGGTATAAAAACTCCAATATCTAAATCTGCTTTAAACGGTATAGCATTTGAGAATGTTATAAACAATCTTTTGCTTGAAAAACAAGTAGATGAATACGATACTGTTTATATAAATTCTGGTTTTACGTTTGACAAAACACTTTCTAATAAAATAGTAAGAAAGCTATCAGGATATCAGATTATGCAGAAAAAAATATCTGCTATAATTGATTCTCCAGTAGGAAAAATAAGATTGCATGGGAAAGTGGACTATGCTTATTCAGATATGCACGTTGATTTAAAAACAACAAAAAAGTATGCAACCGGAAAGTATGGAGCAAATAACCAACACGGATGCTATAGTTTAATTGAAAAAGTTAATGGATCTCCAATATTATGGTTTAATTATTTAGTGACGGATTTTGCAGGTATTTATATTGAGCCCTATGAAATAACCGATTCTATACATAATCGTGTAATAGAAAATATTTGTGAATTTGTCAAGTGGCTTGAAAGCAATCGTAATTTAATAACAAATCAAAAAATATTTACTTGCAATGAATAGAATATACTATCCATATTGGGAATGGGAGGATTTCATTAATGGAATGTATGAAACTAAAATTAAACATGATAGGGTTGAGTTGTGTAAAAAATTACTTTCTTCATCAAATCTTTATGATGCCATGAAACGAGTTGTAAATGAATGGCCTATTTCATCAAATCAAAATCTTATGGGTAACACAAATAATAAACAGTCATGGCTAGGTCAATCGGCTTGTTGCCTAATTCATAGTGCTAATGAAATAGAGGTGCGAGAAGCATGGAGTAAATTAACAGATAATCAAAGGATTGAGGCAAATAAGATAGCAGACAAAATAATCCATGAAACAGAAAATATTAGATTATATCAAAACCTGGGAATCCAAAGGTTATTCTAATGGAATACCTGACGCAGCTCCGTTAAGGTTAGAACAGTTAAACAAAGTTCCATCATATCGTAAGATATGTATAGCAATACTAAAAAACGATGTTTGTTTAACTTCATTGGGATTTTCAAAACCAAAATGTGAATTATACAGCGAATTAAAACGAATAGAAATAGAACAAAGAAATGAACGTACTTGAAGCTACAAATGAAAGATTAAAGATAATTTTCAATGATTTTGAAAATGTTCTAGTTGCGTTTTCATGTGGCAAGGATAGCGGAGTAATGCTATCACTTGCTTATGAGTATGCTAAGAAAAATAAATTGCTTCATAAACTATCCTTTTATTATGAAGATTATGAAGCTGGATATAGATATACAGACGAATATGCAGAACGTGTTTTTGCAGATTTACATGATGTAAAATCTCGATATTGGTTATGTTTACCGATTTCTGCTGCCTGTTCTGTTTCGATGTATGAACCGCGATGGATTCCGTGGGATAAGGACAAAAAAGATATTTGGGTGCGACCTATGCCAAAATTTGAATATGTGATTAACGAAGATAATTGTCCGTTCCCATTTCAAAAAGGAACAAAGGGATTTGATACCCGGTTATTCTTTGCTGAATGGTTTTCAAGTCAAAACGGTTCTACGGCTG
>JBOFCV010000461.1:0-2738 GCA_051646305.1 Turicibacter sp. | reverse complement strand
CAACTGATGAAACATTAATAACAACACCTTCGCGTTGTTTCATCATTAAACGTGTCACATGCTTACAAACATTCCACGTTCCTTTAAGGTTAACATCAATAACTGAATCAAATGCTTGTTCATCCATTCTCATCATTAAGTTATCTGATGTAATTCCAGCATTATTAACAACAATATCAAGACGCCCAAATTCTTTTTGAACGGTCTTAATCATCTTTTCTACTTCATCAAAATTTGCTACATTAACTTGATAAGCCATCGCTTTAACACCATAAGTTAAGGCTTTTTCTACAACTGCATCTGCTGCTTCTTTACTTCCTGAGTAATTAACAACGACATCGGCACCAAGTGAAGCTAATTTTAAAACGATAGCAGCTCCAATTCCTCTAGATGATCCTGTAACTAATGCTACTTTTCCATTTAAATTCATAATATTCCCTCCTTAAATTATTAATCTCTATTCGATATTTCATCTATTTTTACATGTAACAACCAGCTTTTATTTGCTTTACTTTTTTATAAACTATAAATTGATTAGACTACCTGATTTTTTGTATTGATAGCTTCAATTGTTGCTTCAAGTGATTTCATGTCTTCAACATTTAAAACGGTTACTGTACGATCTATTTTTTTTACAAATCCACTTAACGTTTTTCCTGGTCCGATTTCGATAAATGTATCGATTCCATCAGCAATCATACAACGAATACTTGCTTCCCATTTCACACTACTTGCCATTTGTTTAACCATTAATTCTTTTAGTGGTAAACTTTCTTGATACTTTTCACCTAACACATTTAAGACGATGTCTGTTGTTGGATGCTCTAAATTAAGGGTTGATAAGTGATTTCCAAATTCATTTGCCGTTTCTTTTAGTAGTGACGTATGGAAAGGTCCACTTACTGGTAATGGTAAAGCACGTTTAGCTCCCGCTTCTTTTGCTAATTCACACGCATAAGTAACAGCCTCTACTTCTCCACCAATAACGATTTGCCCTGGACAATTTAAGTTAGCTAATTCAACAACTCCTTTGCATGAAGCAGTTGAACAAACTTCTTGTAATTTGTTTTCATCTAATCCTAAGATAGCCGCCATTTTTCCTGTTGCGGTACATGCTCCCATTAATTCACCACGCTTAGCAACTAACTTAACCCCTTGTGTATAAGTAAATACATTTGCAGCATATAGTGCAGCATACTCTCCTAAACTAAAGCCTGCCACAACTGCTGGTGTAATACCACGTTCACGTAATAACTCTAAACAAATCGCTGACATTGTGAAAATAGCTGGTTGTGTATATCTTGTCTGATTTAATAATCCGTCTGTTTCTTCGAAGCATAATGCGGCTAAGTCAAATGGCAATAATTCATTTGCAACATCAAACATTATTTTTGCTTTTTCGCTTTCTTCATACAAAGAGCGACCCATTCCAACATATTGTGATCCTTGTCCTGAAAATAAAAATGCTACTTTTGCCACATTTACTCACTCCTTGTTCTTTTATATCAATCAATTAACTGATCTCTCTAAGCTAATTTCAAATTTTCTAAAACTTGTGTTGCGTGGTTCATGATATCCTCGATGATTTCTTGTGTGCTCTCTGTTTTAGATAACATCCCGGTAATTTGCCCAGCCATCACTGATCCATTTTGTGTATCACCTTCTAAAACGGCTTTGCGTAATGACCCTAATGTTAAATGCTCTAACTCCATTGCTGTTACACCTTTTTTCTCAAGCGCAACATATTCGCGTGACATTTTATTTTTAATACAACGAACAGGAACGCCAACGCTTCGACCCGTCACAACTGTATCTGTATCTTTTGCTTTGATTAATGAGTTTTTATAGTTTTCATGAACGCCACACTCGTGAGCTGTTAAGAAACGCGTTCCAATTTGTACGCCACATGCACCTAACGCAAGTGCTGCAACCGTTCCACGTCCATCTGCAATACCTCCGGCTGCAATAACTGGAATATCAACTGCATCCACAACTTGGGGAACAAGTGCCATCGTTGTTAATTCTCCCACATGACCACCTGATTCAGTTCCTTCCACGATAATCGCATCTGCGCCAACACGTGCCATACGTTTTGCAAGTGCAACAGATGGAACAACTGGAATCACTTTAATTCCTGCTTCTTTCCATTTTTCAATGTATGGACCGGGTGAACCTGCTCCAGTCGTTACAACTGCAACTTTTTCTTCAATCACAACTTCTGCTAAATCATCGCGATGCGGATTCATTAACATTAAGTTCACGCCAAATGGTTTATCTGTTAATGCTTTACATTTTCTTATTTCTGCTCGTAATTGCTCTTTATCCCAACTTCCTGAGCCTATCACACCGAGTCCTCCACTATTTGATACAGCAGCAACTAAGTTAGCGAGTGATATATTAGCCATTCCCCCTTGGATAATTGGATATTTTATATTTAATAGTGTTGTTAACGACATACTTAAATCCTCCTCAATCAAATGTTTGCGACTTTTCATGCATGAGGATGTACCTCGTTCATACAAAAGCCTAGTTCTATATGGTTACTATGCAGCCACCCCATGTTAATCCGCCACCGAATCCCATCAACATAATTCGGTTTTTAGCTTTTGCGCGACCACTTTTTATGGCTTCATCTAGTGCAATTGGAATACTTGCTGCCGATGTGTTTCCATATTTTTCGAGATTTAAATAAAACAAATCTTGGGATACTTTTAAATCTTTCACGACTTTATCAATAA
>JBOFCV010000446.1:0-2096 GCA_051646305.1 Turicibacter sp. | reverse complement strand
TGACATCGAGTTGAATGAAGAAGTTGATTTAATGTTATCTACAACGAGACAGATTTGCGAAATTATTGTCAGCTCAGATTCGTTATGTAAAAATTTTACGCCTAACGTACGTTCTCATTTTATTAACGTAATTGAGCTGTTACATGTGATTATGGTCAGCAACTTTCAAGAGTTTCCGGAACGTTGGAGTTGTAAAAACCTCGAAAAAGCATGCAAAGATATTTTGCCGAGTCTTATAGGAAAAGAAGAAATGAAAGACGTTTTTACGATTATTAATGAGTATTTATTTATTGCGGGTCAGTCTAATATTATGCCTAACTACAAATTACTTCAAATAACGCTAAAAAAGGTATACAAAGAGTTTTATCCTATAACAGACATAAAAGGATTATAAGTTGTTATTAAGTAACTAAATCGCCTAAAAAAGCTCACCTCATGATTATGAAGGTGAGCTTTTTTGATTTGAACAATTAGTTAAATAAATTTGAAATCACAGTTTGTTGAGTATGACCTTTTCTAATTCCATTTAATAAGACATTAGCTTTTGCCATGTTGTTAAATAGAACCCCGTAAACTAATTGGTCATCTTTGAAATATAATTTTTTCAATTCATGTGTTGAATGGTTTGAATCTGTTATGATTTTATATTGATCTAAATTAGAAGTAGGGTAATTTCCAATTGAGAACACTTCAGTATCAAAAGCAATTAGTGACAGAGGTTCAGCTAAAGGCTCAAATGATAAGTTGTCGCCTGCAGCATTTGCCCCGGCTACTTTTCCTTGTGCAATAGCAGGTGACCATAAACTTACATTTAAGTCATTATACTCAACAACATCACCACAAGCATAAATAGTAGATATTGATGTTTTCATCTGTTGGTCAACGATAATACCGCGATTAGTTTTAATATTAGCCTCACATGCCAATGCTATATTAGCACGAACCCCAACATTGATGACAACTAAGTCTGCATCAATTGTTTTATTATCTAATACAACACCACTCACAGAGCCATTAGACTCAACTAATTCTTTTAAAGTCGTTCCCAGGTGCACATCAATTCCTTTTTGTGTTAAAATATCTAACATTAAATCAGAAGCAGTTGCATCTAATTGGCGAGGCATAATAGCAGGTGCTCCTTCAACGATTGATACGTGTAATCCAAGTTCTAAAAGAGCATCAGCTGCTTCAAGACCTAAAACGCCACCACCGACGATAACGGCTTTTGATTTACCTTTAGCAAATTCACGTAAGTTATCAGCATCTTTTTTATACTTAATACTAAATACGCCATTTAAGTTAGCACCCTTGAAAGGTGGAATAAATGGTTGCGAACCTGTTGCCATAATCAATTTATCATAAGCAATTGTTTCTCCATTTTCAAGTGATATGAATTGTCCATCCACATCGATTGATTGAACGGTTGTGTTTAATTGCACGGTGATATTTTGCTCAGTATAATAATTTTCTGGATGTAGGTAGAACTCCTCATCTGTAACGTCTTGTGAGATTGTATCGCTTAGTAAAGGACGATAGTAAGGAAGGCTTGATTCTTGACTTAAGATTGTAATTGAACCAACTGTATTGCGAGCGCGAATGGCCTCTGCAGCACTTACGGCAGCAACGCCACCTCCAATAATAACAAAGCGTTCATTTGTTGTTGATGTAAATGTAATGGGATCGATGTCTACATGTTCAAATAACTCGGCACCAACACCGCAAGCTGGACAAACTTCTGGTGGCAGAACACCTTCATAAATTTCACCACAGATAATACAACGCCATGAAGTGACTTCGCCGCTTGGATTAATATCTTGGGGAACAACTGATGTGAAAGTCGGACGTTTTGGAACTTCATTAGCTAATAAACATTTTGCGTATAAACGTCCAAATTCAATGGCATCGTTTTGATTCATTTCTGATGGTTTGAATTTAATTTTGAATCCTTCTAGTACATGCATACGAAGTTGGTCTAAACGATTAATGATATTGTCCACACCTTCACCGCTCCAACCGTATGATCCAAAGGCAGAGACGACTTTCCCACCATGAACGATTGGATTTAAACTAATAGCTAAATCCCAAATTAATGGAAG
>JBOFCV010000426.1:0-18689 GCA_051646305.1 Turicibacter sp. | reverse complement strand
GGCTTGATTCGTCACTAAATGAATAGATCCTGCGGCAAGTTCCATACAGAATGGCGTAATTCCGATAAGGACGATGATCTTCAAAAATCTCTTTTCTATTTTTATATTCTTAAGCTTTAATTTTAAACTCGATTTCCCTTTTGTAAAATAGTGCATCGACCAAAGGAAGACCACTAACTGACAAATGACCGTAGCTATCGCGGCCCCTCTTATGCCTAAATTAAACTTAAAGATAAAAATTGGATCTAAGATCAAATTTAAAAGACAGGTTGTGATCATCATCTTTGCAGCAAGTTTTGGATTCCCCTCAGCTCTTATTGCATTATTTAAAGCAAACCCAGGAAAATTGAACCAAGCTCCCATAAAGATAACACTCATGTATTCTCTTGCATATGTAATCGTGTCCTCACTCGCTCCAAACACATATAAAATATCATCTAAAGCTAAAAATCCAATTAATACAACAACCAGTCCTATTACTAATTCTAAAGCAACCGTGCTGCCTAGAATTTTTTCTGCTTCTTCTTTATTTCCTTCACCTAATTTAATCGAGACATTTGTGCTACCCCCAATGGCGATAGACACGCAAAATGCACCAAGTATCGTAAATAAAGGCATCGTTACTCCAAGACCAGATATCGCCAGACCTCCAATGTTTTCAATTGATCCAATAAACGCGCGATCGACTGTATTATATAATGAAGTAACCATCATGGCTAAAATAGAGGGCACAGAGTATTTTAATAATAATATTGCTATTTTTTCTTTTTTTAATGCTTCTTGATTCATCATCATTTACCTATCCGATCATGTCATAGGTAATACATACTGGTTTTTTTGTCCTTGGATCTTCTACTATTTGGGCGTCGATATTAAATAGTTCTTTAAGATTTTCCTTAGTCATCACGTCATACGCACTTCCCTGACACGCTATCTTTCCTTTTTTTATTCCAATCATATGGTCAGCAAATCTAGCTGCATTGTTTAATTCATGGATAACCATTACAATTGTTGTGTTTTGGTTTCTATTTAATTCCTCTAATAATTTTAATATTTCTAATTGATGTGCTAAATCTAAATAAGTCGTTGGCTCATCTAATACAAGGATATCCGTTTGTTGAGCAAGTGCCATCGCAATCCAAGCTCTTTGTCTTTGACCCCCTGATAAAGCATCCATCGATCTTTCTTTAAATTCTAGCATTCCTGTCACTTCTAGCGCCCAGTTCACGATATCCGTATCTTCCTTTTTTAATTTCCCAAATCCTTTTTGATGCGGAAACCTTCCGTAAGCAATCAACTCTTCGACAGTAAGTCCACTTGGGGCTTGAGGACTTTGAGGTAAAACTGCCATCACTTTCGCTAATTCTTTCGAGGATTGATCGTTTATATTGATATTGTTTACCAATATATCCCCGCTCTTCGGTTGTAAAATTCTTGCGATTGTTTTTAATATCGTTGATTTCCCACAGCCGTTTGCACCAATTATGGTTGTTATTTTTCCTTTTGGGATTTCTAAATCTAAATCCTTAACAATATCTAAATTTCCATAAGAAATATTTAATTTTTTTGTACTTATACAGTTCATGGTTAACCTCCTCAAAAGAACTCTTTATTCGTTTAAAAACCGTCTATTCTGTTAACATTAAATAGATAAAGTATGGCACACCTATAATGGCAACCACTATCCCAACTGGAATTTCCATTGGGGCGATTAGATTTCTTGATATCGTATCAGCTATTAGTAAAATCAAAACTCCGATAAGCGAGGCAACAGGAATTAATCTTTTATGTTTGGGTCCCACAAGTTTTCTTCCGATATGCGGTGCCACCAATCCTAAAAACCCAATACTTCCCGCTACCGATGTGGCAACACCTGCTAAAATAACGGCGTATATAATCAGTTTTCTTCGTTCTTTTTCGACCTCAATTCCTAAACCAGTTGCAACGTCATCACCTAAGTTTAACGCATCTAAATATCTAGATTTATAGATAGTAAGGATCATAAAGCATAAAATAACCGGCAAAACGGCTAACACATAATTCCAACTAGATCCCCATATACTACCTGTGGTCCAAGCCATCACTCGATTAAATTCCTGTGTGGTAAATCGCAATTGAAAAATGGTGAGAATGGATGTAAATGCAATATTTATCCCAATCCCGATGAGTAATAATCGTGAAGAATTTATTCCATTTTTCCATGCTAACAAATAAACTAATGCGGCTCCAACAATCGCACCCGTAAGCGCCACAACTGGCATTGTAAATATTGTTAAATTAGTCATTCCCTCATATACATTTCCATTCATTAAATAAATATAGATCACAACAAAAAGGGCTGCTCCCGAGTTAATTCCTAAAATCCCCGAGTCAGCAAGGTCATTTTTCGTCACACCTTGCAAAATAGTACCTGAGGTTGCAAGTGCCATTCCCACCAATATCCCGATAACGATTCTCGGTAATCTTAATTTAAATATCGCAATTTCGTGACTTTTACTCCCCTGACCGATCAACGTTTTTATCACGTCTACCGGTTCAATAGAAAGCGACCCCCTATTTAAACTAACTAAAAAGGTCGTAAAAATTAAGGCCAGCAACACAATCATTATACATACAAATTTTTTATTTTTGGTCATGAGTTATTTCGTATCCTTTCTGACAAGGTAGATAAAGATTGGAACGCCAAGTAATGCGGTTAAAGACCCTAATGGGGTTTCGTAAGGAGGATTGATCATTCGTGCTAAAATATCGCTATATACTAGTAAAACCGACCCTAAAATCATGGAGCACGGGATAATGTACTTATAATCTGATCCAACAATGGCCTTCACTATTTGCGGGATAATTAGCCCAACAAACACAATATTTCCTGCAACAGACACCGATGCACCTGTTAAACAGATTACAATTAACAGCCCTATAAATCTCACTGCATTCGTTTTTTGGCCTAATCCGATTGCTACTTCTTCACCTAAGCTTAAGATTGTTATTTTGGGTGCGATAATGAGCGCCCCAATAAATGCGATGCCACCAATGATTAGTAATAATTGTACACCTTCCCATTTTGCGCTTGCTAATCCTCCGGCTATCCAAAAACTTAATTGTTGACTTAAGTTAAAGTACATCGAGATTCCCATGGCTAAAGAAATTAGTAAGGTCCCAAGAGCAGTCCCAGCTAAAGCTAACTTGACCGGATCTACTTTTCTAATTGACCTTGAGCTAACAAAATAGACTAATAGCCCACTGATACTCGCCCCTAAAAATGCAAACACCATAAGGCCTAAACTCCCAATGACTAATTCAGGATAGATTCTTTGTAAAACAAAGGCTAAAGCAATCATAAACGTAGCACCTTGCGTGATTCCCATAACTGAGGGTTCTGCAATTGGATTTCTTGTAATCCCTTGCATAATGGCTCCCGCTACTGCTAAAAATCCACCGACAAGTGCTGCCCCAATCGCTCGTGGCAGTCTGATTTCACGTATGATTTTAGTGTTTATATCACCACCAGTTGTCAATAAACTCTCTATAATGGTTTTAAAACTTATTTGATTTGCACCTAATGAAATAGACATGCAAAGGCCAACAACTAGCATGATGAGCCCTATAATCATTAACAAATATGACATCTGTTTTCTCTTAAATTTTTTCATAAAAAAGCCTCCGCAAATTAAAACTAATTTAATCTGTATGTTTTCCTACCTAGTGTGTGCCTGATCTCATCTAAAATCCCAATTAAATTGAAATAGTAGGTGACGAATATTCTCATCACCTACCTTATCTCTTCTTATTTAGTTACTTCGTCTTTAATTGATTGTAAAACTAATGCTCTTCCGATTGGATTATATGCTTGACTAAAGTATGGACTTGCATCAAGAATTGTGACATTTCCTTCTTTTACAGCTCTCATTTCTTTCCAAACAACACTTGCTTCTAAATCTTGCTTATCGGCTTCAGTCCCAATCACAATAATATGATCGGCATCTATGTTAATTAAACCTTCCATACTAACTGTTGGTAATGTAATGCTATCTTGTTCTGGCATATTTATAGGTTGTGGTAATCCCATATCATCTTTTAATACCGTTCCAATTCCACCTTCAGTAAAGACCATAAATTGGCCCGATGATGCTAATACTGTTAAGTAGGTTTGATCACCATTAATAGCTTTGATTTCATCACCTAATTGTTTAGCTTGTGCATAATAATTGTCTAACCAATTTTGCGCCTCATCTTCTTTTTCGAATAATTCTGCTACATCTTCAAACTTAGCTTCCCAATCATTTGATTGATCCTCTAGCATAACAACTGGCGCTATCTCTGATAATTGATCATATATTTTTTCTTGTCTTGGTGCCATTATGATTAAATCCGGCTCTAAAGCTAAAATTGCTTCGATGTCCATTGTATCCATCATAGAATGTCCAACTACTTTTGACTCACCTAATTTATCCGATACATAAGCTGGTACTTTATCGGTTTCATATGAGTCAACATTTGCCGTTCCAACAGGCGTGTATCCTAGTAAAACTAATTCTTCACTATTACCTGAAATATCTACGATACGTTGTGGATTTACTGGAATCTTTACTTCACCTTTCATCGTTTCGACTACACGTGAAGGCATCTCAACTTGACTATTGGCGTTAGTATTTCCATTTCCCGAACATCCTGTTATCGCTCCAAGGGATGCGATTGTTAGCCCTAATATAAAGAATGATTTAAATTTATTCATGGTTGTCTCTCCTCTTTTGTTGTTTTATTTTTAATCATAATCTTTCTTTTGTTGATAATGATTATCAATCTCATTGTATACTCATTATAGCATGCCTAAAAATATAGTCAAGAATATAGTTATTCTTATTTTTTCCAACTATTTTATTATTGAACGCAATGATACACTCTCTCATTTCAAAAGAAATATTAAACTAACGTCGTATCTACGTCACGCTATATTGCCTTATTATTTTTGTTTAAAGTTATCTTATTCATAATTTGTAGTTATCTAAACCCTCTACATTCAAATTAACAAATTCGTTTTACATGACTTTCATATCTGTACGTTAGTAGACATTAAAAAAAACATGCAAAACTGTCAATCAGTTGCATGTCTTTTAAACTTTCAAAGAAAAAGAGATTAGACTCGCTTTCGCTTTAAACGCTATTCTTTAAATCCTATCAAATAACGTAAGGTTTCATTAAACTATCGCTTACTTTTTATCTATCGATTTATAGCCAATTAATATCTGCATCTTTTCTAGGGACAGTTCGCTTATATGTTACATTTGGATACCCTATCACCATACAGGCTACGATTTTTTTATTATTCTTAATCTCTAATAGATTTAAAATGTCTTCATTATTTTCAGCCGCTACTTTTAAGAATCCACTATAAAAAGTCCCAAGTCCTAAGGCATCGACCATCAGATTCATGTTAGATGAAGCTAATGCCCCATTTATTTCATTATTTGCTGTTACGATGATAACAGCAGGGGCATTAAAGAATAATTTATCATTTTTAATTGGATCTTCTTGATGCATTTTATAAAAATAAGTCCATAATGTCGCATATCGTTTAAGATATTGTGTTTCAGGTGTTAAATTATTAAGAATATACTCACCTTTGCTATTTAAACTTTCAAAAGCCAATGCTTTTAATTGGTCGATTTTATTAGTCACGACCGTATAAGAGACGTCTTGACTATTTGTTGCCGTTTGCGTAAATCGACCTGCTTCAATAATTTTTTCAATATTTTCTTTTTCAATTGCTTTATCTTTAAAGGTTCTGACACTTCTTCTGAATTTTATAAAGTTTAATAAATTATCTGCCTCTACTGTAAACGATTCTTTATTAAATTCTAGAACCTCATCCATCTTATACTCATCTGTTGAGATTGCTTTTGTTGGACAGATTGCAATACAATGACCACATTTTATACACGCTTCATTTTTAATATGCGCTTTATTATTATCTATTAATATATCCTTCGTCGGACAATCATTTATACATTGTTTACAAGTGATACATTTATCTTGATCTACATTAAACATTTCGGTAACCTCCATTATTTTAATTATTTCACTAGTTTATTAAAATTATTAACCCTCTCATCTATAAAAATATTTTATAGGTAAATATTAATTGTTATGTATTAATATTTGCTGTATTGTTATTATAACATTATAAAATTTGATAGATCTAATAGTTATTAGTCATATAACGATAACTTTTAGTTATAAATAGGAAGCAGATTTATCAATAAGGAGAACTACAATGAACTTACAACATTTAGAATATTTTATTACCATCGCAGAAACCAATAATTTTACGAGTGCCTCAACGATCCTATCTGTTACACAACCTGCACTTAGTAAAGCTATTTCAAAATTAGAAGAAGAATTAGAGGTTCCTTTATTCAAGAAAAAAGGGAGAAACATTGAAATTACACCGTTTGGGGAAGTATTTTTAACCTATGCAAAGCTATCGCTCAATCACATTGAAAAAGGCATTGAAGAAATAAAACATATGAAACAGGAAACTGAAAAAAACATATCGATTTCATATACAGATTGTATCGGAACAAGTTTTATCCCCTTTATCATCAGTAGTTTTTTATCTATTCACCCTGACATAAAATTTCAATTCAATCCCAACTCAGTCGATGAAATCTTAACTAAATTAAAATTTGAAACATATGATTTAGGCTTTCTTGATGATATTACCTGTCTTGAAAAATATCCAGAACTTGAAGCAACACTTGTTAGCAAAGAAAAATATGTCGTTGTGACTCCAAAAAGTCATCCTCTTTCAAATAGAACTGAAATTTCATTAAGTGAACTAGAAAATGAACAATTTATTGTGTATGGTAACCATTGTGAAAACAGCAGTATTTCTTATACTAAATTCATTGATTACACACCTAAAATTGCGATGCAACCTAACCAAGCCAGCATGTTAGTTGGATTAGTAGCGGCAGGTGTTGGTATTACTATCCTTCCAAATACTCCGATGATACATACCAATAAAATATCGATATTAAATATTAAAGAAGATATCGGTCATAAAAGTATTTATATGGTATGGAATAAAAACACAGTTCAGCCAGGTATTGTTGAGGCATTTAGAACACACATTTTAAGTGTTTATCACCGTTAAGTACACAGGATTTAAAACAATACTTGGATAGTGAATTTATCAAATTTTCACCACCTAATTAAATATAAAAAAAGCCATATTGATATCATTCATCAATATGGCTTTCATCTATTTTAAAGGTAGAACTAACTCATTTAAATTCAAATATTATTTAAGTCCTTCAATCATAAAACTAAAGTTGTAGTTTTGGTTTGATGGAACATCATAGATGGCTTCAGGACGAGCTCCCCATGAATCATCGCCACCAACACCCATTTCTTTTAAGTTGATTGATAACACTGTTTTGTGAACCGGTGGTAAATCATAGTGGTGGAAGGCTGCTTCAAGTTCATGACATGTATAAGGAAGTGCGCAGAAACTTAACGGTTGGTTTCCAACAATGCGTAATCCCAATCCTTGTTCGTCACTAATTTGAGCGTAACGCACTTGCGTTTTATTTCCACATGCTTGAGGAATCACATATCCCGCTACATTGTCCGCTACTTTGTTTTCAAATGTTCCAAGTCTTGCTCCAAATTCACGATCTGCATACGTTTCATCTGGTCCAAATCCATTCCATTTTAAGTTGGTAAATCGAGCAGGAATCGCTAAATCCATTCCGAATTTAAACATATCAGGTAACCCTTCTACCCCAACGTAATCCATCGTCACCTTAATTTGACCATAGCTATTAATGAAGTAAGTCACATCACACGTTGAAGCTGGGATTGTATTTAAATTATACGTAAATTTAACTTCTAATCCATCTTCATGACGTTTAACTTCCATATTGGTATGGAATGAATAAAGCGTTGCTAATTTCCATTGTGCCATGCGTAATTGGGCACCATTTCCACGGTCATTATCAATTGGCGCACGCCAGAATGAAGGCATTAATGATAAGTTTGGCTGATAAATATATTCCACATCATTATATTTTAAAGAGACCATGCGCCCTAAGTTACGCGCAAAGATGACTTCAAATCCTTCACCGTTAATTCCAACGTTCACATCACACTCTGCAATGTTAAATGGTTTAATTGGTAATTTAGTTTCTACAGGTTTTGCTTCATATACAGCTTGTCCGAATGCGACAACATGTCCTGCCAAAGCGTAATCTGTGTCAACTTTCGTGCAAATTGAAATCGTTAAGACTAATTCTTCGCAACACTCTGGTTTCACAATTCCAAGGTCAATAAATTGTTTGTCTAACGGTTGTAGTGACGCTTGTGCACATCCTGATGCTACTACTTCACCATCACGTTCAAAGTTATACTTCACCGTATACTCACTTAAATCAGTGAATAAGTGTTTATTTTGAATCGTTGCTCCACTACCTTCTGGGGTAATAACGAATGGTGCATAAGCCCCTTTAATCGCTTGCATCTTTGGAGACGCTTCACGATTTGCGTACACAATTCCATTCACACAGAAGTTGTAATCCGTTGGTTGATCACCGAAATCTCCACCGAATGCTAAGAATTTATTTCCGAAACGATCTTCTGACCATAAGGCTTGATCGATGTAATCCCAAATGAATCCACCTTGATACATCTCGTACTCATCTTCTAATTCGATATAGCGATTCATCCCACCATTTGAGTTCCCCATTGCATGTGTATATTCGCATAAGATGAATGGTTTTTCTGGATTGTTTTCTAAGAATTCTTTGATATCTGGCACAAGCGCGTACATACGGCTTTCCATATCTGATGTATCGTTGAAACGACGATCCCAGAACACACCCTCGTAATGAACTAAACGTGTTTCATCGCGATGTCTAAAATACTCTGACATTTTATAAAGATTTTCCCCACCAAAGCTTTCATTTCCACATGACCAAATAATAATACTTGGATGGTTTTTATCACGCTCAAGCATAGAAGCTGCACGGTCTAAAATAACTTCTAAGAACTCAGGACGACCATTAGGAACCGTCACTTCATTTCCATCAACCGCACCCATACGTTGCCACGTTCCATGTGTTTCTAAGTTCGTTTCATCAATCACATATAATCCGTACTCATCACATAATTCATAGAAATATGTCGCATTTGGATAATGAGACGTTCGAACCGAGTTAAAGTTTTCAGCTTTTAAGAACTTAACATCCCATTCCATTTCCTCGTTTGTGACCGCACGACCGAAATCTGCACTAAACTCATGACGGTTAACGCCGCGGAACACAATGCGTTTCCCATTAATGTGCATCACTTTATTAATCATCTCGAATTGACGAATCCCAACGTTTTGAACGATCGCTTCAACCACTTGCCCATCCACTAACACTTCTAATTGTAATTGGTATAAGTATGGATGTTCAGAACTCCAAAGATTTGCCTGTTTAACTTCTAAGCTCATAACATCTGTGTTTGTTGTAATAGCTAGTGTCTTTGTTGCAACAACATGCCCTTCTTTATCTAAAAGCTTTCCTAAGATCGTCGCATTTGGTTTTGTTACTTTGAATTCAACGTTTACTGTTCCGTCTTGGTAATCATTACTTAATAACGTCTTAACAAATAAATCTTGCACGTGTGTTGTTGGCGTTGTAAATAAATACACCTCTCTAAAAATTCCTGATAAGCGCCAGAAATCTTGATCTTCTAACCATGATCCACTGCAGTATTTATAAACTTGTACCGCTAATTTATTTTTTTCACCTATTTTAACAAATGGCGTTAAATCGAATTCACTTGGTGTAAAACTATCTTCGCTGTATCCAACAAACTCACCATTACACCAAACATTAAAGGCTGTTTCAACCCCTTGGAATGAAATACATACGTCTTGATTGTTCCAATTTGTTGGTACTTCAAAATAGGTCACATATGAAGCAGTTGGGTTAAATTTAACCGGGATAAATGGTGGCACTAATTCTTCATGACCATCCCAAGGATATTGGGTATTCACATAATGTGGCTTATCAAAGCCTTGCATTTGAATGTGACCAGGCACCAAGATTTTATCAAAATCTTGACATGTTGCTTCTAATGTTTCAAACCCAACAGGTCGTCCCATCAAGTTTTCACTATATTTAAATAACCATTCCCCATTTAATGAATGACGCCATAACATCGCTTCTTTATTCATCGCTTGTTGCAATGTTTCATAATAACGATGATCACTATGTGGTGCTAATCGGTTAATTTGAAACACTTCTGAGTTCGTTAATACTTCTTGAATGCTCTCTGTTGTCTTCATCATATCAGACCCTCCAAATTATTTTACTAAATTTTACTCAATTCATATTAAAATAATACCATATCAAAATCTTACTGTAAACGATTACTCTTTATTTTATCTCCTAATCTCAGATTTTTTTAAAAAGAGAATGCTTCTTATTTTTAGTTAAGGTATTTGAGAGGTATTTCCACCGCTCATAACCACAAAAAAACTCAGCTTAACATCAGCCCTTTAGGCAGGTTACTTTAGATGATGACTAAACTTATAGATTGTAACACCTCTATTTTTTTGTCTGAGCAATATGGGTTCAAATCATAAATAAGTGATTATCCTCCTAACAATCGCATGAGAGATCTTAAATTAAAAGCGTCTCTTATCAATTAATTAGTTGCTATTTTAGTTTGTTACCACTAGCTACCCCAAGATAAAAAAACCGTCCACGTTATCCTGTCCATCATCAAGATATCTTATAATTTTTAATTCGATTAAAAAAAACTCAGCTTAACACTGAGTTTTTTCATTCACACTATTGTGCTACAGCAAGTTTTTGACGATTTTCTAATTCATTAATGACTTCATCATGGAAATCATTATTTAATTTATAGTATTTGTTGTAAACAACTAAACTTAAGATGGCAAGAATTGATGGTACTAAAATCATTAAGACTCTCATCCCTACAAGTGTTGATGCTGTTTGAACAACGTTTGCTTGATAACCAACGATTGTTAATCCAACCCCAATTAACCAACCACTAACTGCTGATGCTGATTTTACTAATAACGTTTGACACGAGAAGATGATACTTTCGTTACGAGTTCCCAGTTTGAATTCTCCATAATCTACTACATCTGATAACATAACCGTTGTTGCTCCTAAAGCAAATCCTGAACCTAATTTGAATAAAGCGCCTGAAATAGCAACTAATAAAGCGTTTTGTGGTAAGAATACCCCTGCAATGAATAATAATCCTAATCCACCGACCGGTAAGAAACATCCGAATTTAAAGACTACTTTACGTCCATATTTTCTAGCTAAGATTGGGAATAAAACTAACCCACTAATTTCTGCTAAACTTGCGAATGCTTGGAAGACAGGGAATAATCCTTCATTTCCGATAACATATTTGAAGTAATAAAGTGCCATCCCACCAGCTAATTGGCTCACTAAGTTATAAGCTAATACAATTCCGATGAAAGCAACTAATTGATCATTCTTTTTAATAATTTTAAAAGTTTGTTTTAATGTGACTTTTTCAGTTGCTTTGGCAGCGACTGGTGCCACTTTTTCTTTTACATTTAAACACGTAATGATAGATGTGATGACAAAGATCACGGCAATCACTTTAGCAAGAACTGAGTATCCTGCAATTTCGTCACCTTTCCCTAATGCACTCACAATGGCAAGACCAAATGTTCCGATGATTAACCAAGCACAACTCGCAAAGATACGCGGAATGACTGAAATCTTTTCACGTTCTTCTTTGTCTTTTGATAAAGACGGAAGCATTGACCAGTAAGGAATATCCATGATGGTATACGTCATTCCCCATAAAATATACATCACAGAGAAGTAAGCATATAAAGCTGGACCTTCTAAATCCGGTTTTGTAAACATAAAGACTAAGACAACTGCATTAATAATAGTCCCAATCAAAATCCAAGGTCTAAATTTCCCCCACTTGCTTCGCGTATTATCAACAATCATTCCCATTGCTGGATCATTAAATGCATCCCACATCCTAGCAACTAAGAATAATGTCCCGACAAATGCAGGTGCTAACCCAATAACATCTGTAAAATAAAACATTAAATATGTTGCGACAATCGCATAAACTAAATCTTTTCCTAAAGCTCCAACTCCATACGAGTACTTTTCTTTTGCTGTTAACCTCATGGTGGTTACCCCCTGTATAATATTTTTTTTGTTATACTGTTACACTTTCAATCATTATTTCATCTGTTTAATATTTAAATGTTCTGCTAGAATTGCTTATTTGAATATTGTATAAGCTAAATAACTTTAGATTTATCCATAATGTATGTATAAATTTTCCAAACAAATTTCGACACCCATTGATAAATTCTACTAACAAAACCAACTATGAAACGTTTTCTGTAAGTCTTTTCAAGACTATATGGATATATTATCACGCCTGTAACCGTTTTACAATATCTTTTAGTAAATTTTAATTGAAATTTACCGTTTTTTAATATTTTTTACTAAAATATAGACTTAAAAGAGTTATTTTTCTCATTTATATTGCGTTTATGAAAAAAAGTGTAGATATCATTGCTGACATCTACACTTTAAAATTATTATTTTTTAGTAAATAACATGTTTTTTTAAAAAAGAAATTAAACTGTCTTTGCTGTAAATTTAATGATTTGACTTGCATAATCTCCAACTAATCGGACATCAATTCCATGATTCATCAGATAAGCCCCTGTTTTTGAGCTTGTGTTTTCTCCGATTTGAATGTTATACACCTTATCCGCTTGTAACCCTCTTAATTTAACGCGAACGCCTCTGTGTCCTAATTGCGCTTGTGGTAAGAAGACAAATAATAATCCTTCGTCCTCTTTTACATATTCAAAACAGTGGTACGCATTTTGTGAGGTATTCTCAAGACGATAGAACTCACCTTCTTGAACAATATGGCGGATGTCTTTATAAGCTTCAATTAATTGTTTTGATAACGCGCACTCTTCTTCTGTGAATTTTAAAATATTACATCCAATGCCTAGTGTTCCCATCATGGCGCTATGATATCTAAAAGTCATTGGAATAGGTCGTTGTGATAAGAAGTTCGGGCAATCCGTTACCCATGCTCTCATCGCTTTAATCGGATAAATGAATGAGTAGCTATGTTGGATTTTTAAACGGTCATAGGCATCTGTATTATCACTTGTCCAGAAATCATCAAAGATTCCTAAGATTCCATAATCAACACGTCCACCACCTGATGCACAGGCTTCAAATAAGACATTTGGATGTTTTTTCTTTAATTCAATGACAATCTCATATACAGCTTGAATATGGTTGTACCAAATATCTTGTTGGATTGAGCTTTGAGAAATTGGGCGATTTGCATCCCATTTAATATAATCAATATCGTATGTTGATAATAAATCATCAATCATATCATAAATAAATTGCTTTACTTCTGGTTTGGTTACATTTAAAACATATTGACCTCGAGAGGTATCACTTGTACGTGTTTCAAATTGATAAATCCATTCCGGATGATCTTTGTATAATTGCGTTAATGGATTTACCATTTCCGGCTCAATCCAAATCCCAAACATCATATCCATGTTTTTAACAGCTTCAATTAAAGGGTTTAAACCATTCGGGAATTTATCCGTATTCACATACCAATCCCCTAGCCCATCATGAATGCTATGGCGTTGACCAAACCACCCATCATCAACAACAAATAATTCTGCACCAATATCATGCGCTTTTTGAGCTAATTTAATTTGCTCCTCACACGTTACTTCAAATTCAGTCGCTTCCCATGAATTGTATAAAACCGGACGTAATCCATCTCTTAACACAAAATCATTCGCGTAAGCGTGAAGATTATGACTCATTACTTCAAATCCTTGATTTGAATATCCTGCAATCAATCCCGGCGTTGTGAATGTCGCACCTGGTTGTAACTCTAATTTAAAATCATGATCGTTGATTCCCATTTGCACTAATGTTTCACCATATTGCGTTTGCTCAACAACCCCACTAAAGTTCCCACTTAATTTTAGCGCCCCATAGAACACTTCTCCACTCACTTCAGTTGCATCTTTATCTAAAATAAAGAATGGATTATGATTATGTGTAGAAATTCCACGTCTATTTTCAATCTTAATTTTTCCGTAATTTACTTTTTGAGTGAAACGTTGTAACTCGTTCCCCCAATGACCGTGTGTATTAGAGAAATTCAAGTGTTGATAGGGCATATGGAATTGGGCACTTTGAATTTGCTCTACTTCAATTACATCTTCACTCTTATTTTTAATCGAAACAAATCGCTCAATTAAATCATGCTCAGGATACACTTTATAATGCAAGTCGATCTCAAACGCATAATGGCTATCCTCTAAATGAATCACCAATTCATTGTTATCTTCACTAAATCCAACATATTTATAAACTAACTCACGTGTTAAGTCAGCAAATTTTACTTTTAAACAATGCTCTTTATAACGAAGGCTACCATAAACAGGATATTCTTCTGGTGTAATTTCAAATACAGGGTCATTTGTTGAAACTTCTGTTAACACGGGCATTTCAAAATCACTTAATGACGGTGCCAATGCTCCCCAATGTAAATGTCTTAATAATCCTTGATCATCCACCCCAAATACATATGACGTATTTGTTGTATGTAATCCAAACACTTTTCTCTCATTATCAATAGTTATAGTCATGACGATTTCTCCTATCAAAACGCAATTAGTTTAGGTAACGTTTTCGTGATTAAATTATATTACATTCACTTAGTAAAACACAACTTTATTTTACTAAAATATAAAATTATTTTACCAAACTCTCATTATATTTCAAGAAATGATTCTATTTTCACTATAACACCACAAAAAAAGAGCAGAAATTGCTCTATTTTTAATTTTCTATTCGTGTTCCATATTGCCTTGCAAACATGCCGATATCATCTACTAATGTATGGATGGGCCCAATTTTAGAAACATCAAAGTAAGTCTCATTCACTTTAGCATAGTAACCATGATAACTCATCTTAACCACGGTGCCATCACCAACTGTGAGAGTTACTATATTCGTGTACGAATCCCCCCCATCATCAATATCTCCTGAAATCTCTACCCACTTTTCCATTTCAAGGCTTCGCCATAAGCTATACGCATCTTCCACGGCTGATAATTCATAAACCTCTGTCTCATACGATTCAACATAAGTACAACATTTTTCCTCTAGTTTAATCTGAGTGGGTGAGGCTAGTTTGGCTTTTAGATCATCTAACATCACGGACGCCATCACATCACGTTGCGTTATGTCACTTCCAGGGTGTGATTGAACATAAACAACGGGGGCATCAACTTCACTATAGACAACCACATCATGATCATCATATAGTCTGTAACTTTCAATCGGTGACTCGCTATCCATTTTAATGATAAAACTAAATTTATCAAGGACTTCGATTGTTCCTATACTATGATCCTCTAATGTAACTTGAATGTTTTTAACAAACAATGGATTCTCACCCTTCTCTTCCACCGGTTGATTATTTTTCAATGTCCCAAAAACGATTGTTTTCCCCTCCTCAACAACCGAATTTATCTGATATGGCAAATTATCAAACGCTGTTCCTACGGCTTCATAAGTATGAGTATATTGACGATTATTTATCTCATATTTACCTAATACCGGCACTTCTGTATTATCGTCAAGCAATCGATTAACAACCGTATAAAACCAACTATTGCTCGGTAAAATACGGGCAGAAGAATCCAACACATCACCTCTTTGTTGTGCATAGTTCGTTAAATCTGATAACATCATGCTATAAGCTTTCATATCAGCGGCGTACATCCCATATGACTGGTCGTAATTATTTTGCCAAATTAACGCTTCATCACTACTTACTAATTTCTCATATTCCCACCCTCGATAATTAATAGGTGAATTATCATCGCCCCAATAATTTACAATTATATTTGCAAACTCAAGAGGTGATACCCACGACTGGACAGGGATTAGCGCATCATCAAGATTTCCACTGGCAGTATACAACTGTGAAATAATGTAGATATATTCATTTATTCCATCACTAAATAATACTAAGTTATTTCCAATCCCATAAACTTCTGTGTTAAGTATATCTAAATTCGACTGCCTTAAATGCTCTCTTAGTTGATCTGTTAAAATCAGTTCTGTCTTTTTATCGATTTGAGAAATTCTGACCATTTCTTCCTGATCCCCTGTTGTTTTAGTGACAAACTCAAATAACAAATGATCGTCACTATCCCTAGCATAGGTCAATATTTCTCTTGAATCCATCAGTAAATCCTTCATTTTAATGCCACGTTGTAATTCATACACTAATTCCTTTGGCGTATACGGATAGTGATATAACTTAACACGTTCTTTCCCAAAAACAATTTCATCAATTTTACCATTGAACTCCTTTGGAATGATCTTAAATCCTAATGATCCCTCAAAAGCTGTCAATACCTGTTCTCGCACTGCTGCTGTTGAAGGTTTAGCTACTTCTGGATCGACATAATATTTTGTTATCAGTTGATAAAGGACCTCATCCTTAATCAATCGATTATCACTCATTACTTCTACCTGTTCTTCACCCTCTTCAATGACTTCAACCACTTCAAGAAATTCTTCTACTTGATCAACAACAGTAAACTCCTTTAATTCACATCCAAACAACAAGCACATCCATCCTATAACCATAAATACCCTAAAAGATTTAAATCTAGTGTTCATCATCCCACCCCATTTCCTTCCTTGATATAATTATTATGGCACACTTCTGTAAAATAAATCCCTATATTTTACATATTAAACCAATTTTTTCTAATGGATGAATATAGACTTGATTAACTTAATCAAAACTCATACAATGAACATAATATCTCAAACTTTAATGTTGATATTTACATGATCCTCCAATAAAAAATAATGTCTACTCTATTTATAAAATTGACTTATTCTCATTTTGGAATTAAGAGGTTTAGACTCGTTACCCTCCATTCATTTAATAAAACCACCTAATAAAAATCCGATTATTAAACATTAACGTTCTTAGAAAGGAAATCACCATGAACGAAAAAGACTATGAAAAATTATTAAACATCCAAACATCAGGTGATCAATTAGGTTTCAATCGATCGCTCCACCTAAACCGTTACGAACCCACACTCTATGAGCATTTAGACATCCTATTAAAACATTATCCGATTCATTGCACTGACCACGTGATTGACTTTGGATGTGGCAAGGGACGACTTAACTTCTATTTGCATCACACCACAAAAGCAACCATCACTGGTATTGAAATGAATGAAGAATTCTATGAAGCTGCCCTTCAAAATAAAATAGCCTATCTGAAGAAAAACAAAAAAAGTGAAGATAAAATTCACTTTATCTGTTGCTATGCCCAAGACTATAACATTCAACCACAGGATAACAAATTTTATTTCTTCAATCCCTTCTCCGTCCAAATCTTTATGAAGGTCATTGAAAATATCTTAATCTCATTAGAAACTAATTCACGAGAAGTCGACCTCATTCTTTACTATCCGGCAGACGATTATATCTACTATTTAGAATCATGTACCGCATTCGAATTCATTCAAGAAGTACCGCTTTCCAATCACAAACGTGATCCTCGCGAACGATTTGCAATCTATCACTTGAGTTATTAAACAATCAAACAAAAAGGTGGCTTTAAATGATTTTTTAATATCATTTAATACCACCTTCTTTTATAGACCTACCCCATCAAACAACTCAATACACTTAGCACGCAATACACCCTCTTAAACTACTTATTTTACTTGGTTCTATTTAGAAAAACCGCTCTATCTTTACACTTAAAACGTTATCTCTACGCTATCAAATCACAACAAACACCTTTTAAAATCATAACGACACAATTTATCACTATTCTCTCACTCTCTCCCCATAACCAATTTATATCAATTTAACCCTTTCTCAAATCATCATGTTTACTCTGAATCAAATTCTATTTCTTACTCTATTTATCTGTTTCTTGTCCGATACTATTAAATGAGAAGGAAATTTGACATAATTTCATCTTTTTTCTAATAAAATGTATTGAGGTATTACTTTTTAGAGGAGGATTTTAAATGAATTTGTACGTTAAGGTTAAACCTGGTGTAAAGATTTTTATTGAAGATTTAAATTCAACATCTGAACACGTTCTTTTCTTTATTCATGGATGGCCGTTAAATCATAATATGTGGGAATATCAAATTGAACATTTAACGGAACTAGGCTATCGATGCATCACCGTCGATTTAAGAGGATTTGGACAATCCGACCGTCCAACTACTGGCTATGATTATGATACAATGGCCTCAGATATTAAAACAGTCATTGATGCACTTGGTTTAAAAGATATTATGTTGATTGGACATTCAATGGGAGGTGCCATTGCTATTCGTTATCTTAGTAAATATGGTGCTCACGGTGTTTCAAAATTGTGTTTATTAAGTGCTGCGGCCCCATCGTTTGTTAGAACTGAGGACTGGCCAGAAGGATTTACGGTAGATCAGATTGACGGTCTGTTGAAAGAAACATATGACAGTCGACCACATACGACTTCAATCATTAGAAACATGTTCTTCTATCAAT
>JBOFCV010000417.1:0-3120 GCA_051646305.1 Turicibacter sp. | reverse complement strand
AAAAATGATTGAATCGGAAAATAGCATATACTGTTCCAAATAAAAAAGGAATAATACTTGCCACTTTTGTTTGTATTTCTACTAATTTTAAAAAACTTGAAAATTTCATTTTCATCCCCCTATGTGAAAACTGTTGATCCAATATGAATCACATCTTATCACCTTAAATAACGCTAGACCCAGAAAGCATATAGTTTTAATTTATTTTTTATATATGAGAAAAAATAGAAGAACTATCCAATATAAGTATATATCATCGTGTAAATGTACACAAGAAAAACACAGTGTGGTCAACATAGTTTTTTTAGGAAGAGACGGGAGGGGATATTTTTATTGAAAGCTTGAAAATAGTTTCTGCCTGTTTGTCTGGAATTAAAAGAGATTATGAAAGAAACATATACAATTTTTAGTAACAAGGGCAATTTTTTGTGGGCATCATGGTTTAAAAGAGACATCTTAAAAGAGAGACATTAAATGGACATAATGGGTAAACAGATGGGGAAATGTGGCATATACTGGACTATTATAATAAAACACTTAGATAAATGTCTATCATTTATAACCGGTAAGGTAGTGTAGGGGGAATAGAACATGTTCATGATTAGTCTTGCAGATACTTCTTTTGTTTTTTTAGCAACTGTTCTGGTGATGTTAATGACACCAGGACTTGCTTTGTATTATGGAGGAATGGTTCGACAGAAAAACGTGCTAAGTACGACGATGCATAGTTATACAGCGCTTGCTGTTGTGTCTATTCAATGGATTTTAATAGGATACACTCTTGCTTTTGGTGATGATTTATTTGGGTTTATTGGTAACTTAAATCACTTCATGTTAAAAGGCATAGGATTCGAACCAAATCCAGATTACTCTTCAACGATTCCAGAACAACTGTTCATGTTGTTTCAGTTAAAGTTTGCCATCTTAACCCCAGCTTTAATTTCAGGCGCGTTCGCTGAAAGAATGAGGTTCAAGCCATTCATAATCTTTTTATTATTGTGGACAACATTTGTTTATGATCCCGTTGCCCATTGGGTATGGGGAGCTGGAGGATGGTTAAGAATGCTTGGGACACTCGACTTTGCTGGGGGAAATGTTGTTCATATTTGTTCGGGAGTTTCAGCACTAGTTATAGCACTGTTACTAGGCAAAAGAAAAAATTTAGAAGAAGCACATCCTCATCATTTACCCATGATGATTTTAGGATGTGGGATTCTTTGGTTTGGTTGGTTTGGATTCAATGCGGGAAGTGCACTTTCTATAAATGAAGTTGCAATCAATGCTTTTTTAACGACAAACACAGCCGGTGCAGCGGGTGCATTGGGCTGGATGTTTATCGAATGGAAAATTTCTAAAAAACCATCAGTTGTGGGATTTATGACGGGGGCGCTTGCAGGACTAGTTTCAATCACGCCAGCAGCGGGATTTGTAACAGTTGGCTCTGCGCTGTTAATAGGAGGAATGGGTGGTATTATCTGCTATTTTATGATCAATGTATTAAAGAAAAAGCTTGGGTATGATGATGCCTTGGATGCATTTGGTTGTCACGGAATTGGTGGAATCTGGGGAGGTATTGCGACTGGATTATTTGCGACAGTACAAGTTAATCCTGCCGGTGCAAATGGATTGTTTTATGGTGATTTATCATTACTTGTCAAGCAATGTATTGGGATTGGAGCAACTGTTGTTTATGCTGCAATGGTTACGGCAATGATTTATTATATGATTAGTAAATTTATGATGATAAGAGTAAGTGAAGAAGAAGAGGAAGCGGGATTGGATTACTCATTACATGGAGAGCGTGCCTATAGTAAGTTTATCGATTAGATTTCGTTTAAAAATAAAGTAGATTATATAGTGTCGCTATTCAAGCCAGAGCGTTACTTGTTACTCATTAAAAAATCGTGTTTTGGTAAATACGTAAATAGCCAGATAAGCAGAGTTCATGTTAACCTCATAACGAGGTGTGTAAATCACAAATTTATAATATTAAAGAAAAGAGCTAACGCTATGAAAATCTAATCATGAATAATTAGTTTTTCACCACATGCAGATGGAGCCTAACTAGGTTTTAAACGTCGTATCCTTCAACCGGTGAGTTAGGGATTCGTACGGCGCGATGAGCAATCGAATAAAGTATAAAATATAAAATACCTATAGATACGTTATTAGTTAAATTTAAGAACACAATATAGGCAATCGCATAAAATATCACATCAAATCAAGAGGAGGTATTTTATGTATATTAACGAATCAAGACCAAATATCTGGTTAATCAGTCAGGAACCTAACGATTTATTGACGTCTAGTTTTTCGTCACAGCGATATAATGATAACACTGATTTTCCTGGTCAACCGGTGAAAAAACAGTGGGATACACCGTCATCCCCCTATCATCAAGGATATCCTCAACCTATCATAATAGGACCTAATCCACTTCCACCGATCATCATTGGAGGATGGGGAAGCCAACAACAACCATATCCTATGTATCCATCTTTGCATCATCCCAATCAACATCAACCACAACAAGACATGGCACCTACGTCTCCACCTCCAAGTTTTACACCGCAAAAAGAACCATCTTCTGGACCAGGACTTAAGGCTATTGATCCTGGTGGAATAAAGGGATGCCAATATCGATTTGTTTATATTTGGCCGATGTATGGACCTGGCTATTGGATGTTCTTAACGTATGTTGGTAAAAAAAGCATTGCTGGTTATCGTTGGAATGGGCGTCATTATGTATATGGCGGGGTTGATTTAAACGCAATCGAATCATTTCAATGTTATTAAAGAACAGACTCTAACTTTAATTTAAGGTTAGAGTTTTCTTATTTGGAAAGGGAAAAGTTAGATTACGCTTAAAACGTTTTTCCATGAGCAACATGATATAGGGTAAACGCATTTTAGCTGCTTAACTAAGATAAAATAGATTAAAAATACGTGTGTGTCAATTAAGAAAACGTTTATTTATAAAAGGGGAATGGAAAGTACTTGAGCTATTCTTGTAAAATAACCCTATATTAGGTAAAATGAGAGGAATTATATCAAGCAATCATGAAGAAAAGTGAGGAGAAAAAAATGAATCAAACAAAAGGAGTTATTTTAACCATTGTA
>JBOFCV010000408.1:0-7643 GCA_051646305.1 Turicibacter sp. | reverse complement strand
ATTTGAAATCATTTATATAAGACCAGATAAGTTTTAGGCATTTTTAAAACTTTTAACTGGTCTATAGGATACCGTCGTATTAAAGTATTTAAAGTATAGGGTCTGACTCTTGGAATGTAAAAAATATATCTGTTTCTATGTAGAAAGTTGACTCCTACTAGTCCTAATACTTAATTTAAGCCCTATTATTTAATTTGAATCATTCCAAAACAACAATAACGTCTAACAGAGCCTTTTTAAAAATAGATTATATTCCCCATTATACACCAAACTCTAAGAGCGCTCCCCCCTTTCTTTAACTTTTAAATGTCATCACCTCAACACGTTAATCATAGCTTGAAACTCTAAAGAAAAAATGGTGATAATTCTAAAGATTTTCTAAAGAAATTATTTTTTTTATAATTAGAACATAGCTTAAACAAAAAAACTTCGTACAAACGAAGTTTTTTTGTTTATTAAATTTCAAATCACAATCGGAAGCCGTCATCTATTTTAGTTAATTTTTAAGTTTAATCCTATCATTCTGACTTACTTTCCTTTTACGATTTATAAAATAAGCGTCTCATTGTATTCGTATATTTATCAATCTCTACAAAAATTCTATAAAATTCTTGTTCTAACTGCTCTGATTCGTTTAATTTTGATAATGACATTTCGGTGAAGCCTTGATAGGTCCACATCATCATATTAATCATTACCTGTTTATCTAAATCATCTTTGAACTTCGAACCATCTACGTGCTCAAATAATTTTGATGTTGCATGCTCTGAATACATGACTAATTTATCTTTTAATTCATCTTGCACGTCACTATGTGTTTCATTAAATGCCATACTTAAAAAACTAAATAATTCCGGAAAGTGATGTAACAATTCTAACTTAATCAACGTGATGTCTTTTACTCGTTTAAATAAATCAGGTTCGTTGTAATTTGCTTTTTGATAAAATTGCGTATAGGCAATCTCAACAGTATGTTCACATAAAAATAAAAACAAGTTCTTCTTATTCTCAAAATAATGAAACAACAACCCTTTCGAGATTCCAGCTACTTTTACTATCTCATTTGTAGACGCATTTTGATACCCTTTTTTAACAAACTCCCGCATGGCAGCATTTAAAATGATCTTTTGTTTTTCTGCTGGTAACTTTAAAAATTTAGTATAAATAGAACTCCCCCCTTTTATTATCTTTTTGACCAATAGGGTCAAAATTTAATTTTTCAATTGACCCTAGTAGTCAAAATTCAGCTTTTTATATAAATTGACTTGATTGGTCAATGTTTTTCGTGTGTTTGACCAGTTGAGTCAACTACCTTATACCACCCTTGACCTAAGTAGTCAACGGATTTACCATTATCTTACTTTTAAAGACAAAAAGCTCTTTAGACTTTAAAACTTGGGCTATATTTAGATTTGAGCAGATAAATTAAAAATCTTTGGCTATTGCTTCCCTCTTTATATCTATCTCCTATTTGATCCAGGTAGACTAAACAAAAAAATAAGGCCCAATCCTTAACTATGGATCGGGCCTTATTTATATTAAATTTCCTTGTTAAAATAAGTGGTTTGTTTAGTAACTAATCTGCCTCTTCTCAGTTGAACTCATCCAACAAGGAAACTAAAAATCATCATCTCGTTTATTTTTTTAAACTTCTTGTACTATTAATGACAGCGATAATTGTGACACCAACATCAGCAAAGACGGCTTCCCACATCGTTGCAACCCCAAGTGCACCCAGGGCCATAACTAGGACTTTTACGCCCATTGCAAAGATAATATTTTGCCATAAAATTTTATTTGTCGCTTTTGATTTTTTAATTGCTTCGACTAAAGCATATGGATCATCATGCATTAAAACCACATCAGCCGCTTCAATGGCGGCATCAGATCCAATTCCACCCATTGCAACGCCAATATCAGCTCGTGCAAGTACCGGAGCATCATTCATTCCATCTCCAACAAAGACAAGTCGTCCCTTACCTGAATTTTCTTCTATTAAGCGTTCAACGTGTTCAACTTTTTGATGTGGTAATAATTGTGCATATACCTCATCAACACCTAATTCTTTTCCAACTAAATCAGCAACAGCACGATGATCACCTGTTAACATCACCACTTTGGAAACACCTAATTTTTTCAGTTCTGTGATTGCTTGCTTTGATGTTTCTTTAATTTCATCTGAAATAACGAGATACCCTTTATAAACACCATCTAAACTCATATGAATAATCGTTCCAATACTTTCAACCTCTGGGACGTCAATGCCAACAGATTGCATTAAAACCGCATTTCCGATTAATATTTGTTTACCAAATCCATTTACTTTAATTCCTTGTCCCGCTATTTCTTCATAACCACTTAACTCATTCACTTCAATTTCTTTACCGTATGCTTTTACTATAGATTTTGCAATCGGGTGATTTGATTGACTCTCAGCATAAGCTGCATATTGTAAAAATTGTGCTTCTTCCATCTCAATCGCATGAACTTTAGTCAATTTAAAGACACCTTTTGTTAACGTTCCTGTTTTATCAAACACAACAGTATCCACTTTTGTTAAAGCTTCTAAATAGTTACCACCTTTAATTAAAATCCCTTTTTTAGAAGCCCCTCCAAGTCCTGCAAAGAATGCTAATGGAATCGAAACAACTATCGCACAAGGACATGATACCACTAAGAAAATAAGTGCACGATATAACCACATAGAGAATGGATCACCTAGTACAAGTGTTGGAACAACCGCAATAAGAACTGCTAATCCAACAACAATAGGCGTATAAACTTTAGCAACTTTAGTCATGAATTTTTCAGTTTTTGCTTTTTTGCTAGACGCATTCTCAACTAATTCCAAAATTCTAGCCACTGTAGAATCTTCATAACGTTTCACGACGCGAACTTTAAGCAAGGCATTTGAATTTAGGCAACCTGCTAAGATATCCTCCCCCACCACGACAAGTCTTGGCACTGACTCACCTGTTAAAGCCGATGTATCTAAATACCCGCTACCTTCTACGACAACGCCATCAAGTGGCACACGTTCACCCGGTTTAACAACAATCATTTCATCAATCATCACTTGCTCTGGTGCTACTTGTTTAATCCCTTTATCCGTCACTAAGTTTGCAAATTCAGCGCGAATGTCTAATAGACCTGAAATTGATTTTCGTGAATGATTAACTGCATAACTTTGGAATAATTCACCGATTTCATAAAACACCATAACAGCAATCGCTTCAGGAAACTCACCAATTGCAAATGCACCCACTGTGGCAATCGCCATTAAAAAGTTTTCATCAAACACTTCGCCGCGAAGACAATTCTTAACTGCAGTCATGAGCACATCTTTCCCCACTAAAATATAGCTAATTAAATATAAGATAACTTCTAGTTTAGGATCAACATTTAAAATCATTGTTGTGATAAATACGATGATTCCAAGTAATAGTCCGATATTTTTTTTGATGAAATTTTGCATTTTGTCAAACTTACTGCCCTCATTTTCCAATGTTTGAGCTTGCTTGGCGTGACTTTCTTCATGAGTATGGTCGTGACTATGATCCCCACCTTGTGAACAGCACCCATCACTACAATGACTTTCTCTGGTCTGCACTGAAGCCACTGCTTGTTTTTCCTCTACAATCACATGTGGTTCTAATTTCTTAATAATAGCTTTAACCTCATTTAAGATCACTTGCTTTTGTGTTTCATTACTTATTTTTATACTCAAAGCCCCAATAGAGAAATTTAAATTTGCTTCTGTTACACCCTCTAGTTTATTGACACGATCTTCAATTTTATTGGCACAGTTTGCACAATCTAAGTTTTGAAGTGATAATTTTATTTCAAATCCATCTTTCATCTCTTTTCCTCCTTTTTAAAATCTTATATGAATAACTATTCATATGTTCATGTATTAATTATATGCAGAAGGTAGCATTTGGTCAACCTTTTAGCTCATCTTTTTTATTATTTCTTCCGTAAATTTAAAAGATACGTTATTTCTTAAAAACATTTAATTTAACTGGCTTTATGGTTGGCTGATTCTCACCAGCTAGATCTAAAGAAACAGGTTATTTAAGCTAAATGACTTGATCATTAGCCTGAAAACTTCACAGAAAACATAAAAAAAACGCTAGGACTTAGCCTAGCGCTCATGATTTATTTAATTATTTAACTTCAACTAATACATCTTCAGCTGTAATGTCTTTTGTTAATAATCCACGAGCTTTTGACCACTCTAATACTTTATTAACATTTTCAACTGGAGGTAATACAGTTGTTCTATATTCAGGTAATGTGATATTTCCGCGCATATCTTCTGAGTATCCTACTGTTTTAATAATAACATCTTCATACGCCGAAATTTCTGTTGAATTGATGTATTCAACCGCTTTGTTGTACGCTGACAAATATGCTTTTACAGCTTCTGTTTTATTATCAATTGCTTCTTGTAACATTCCAAGTACCGCAATATGAGCTTCTGTATTTAAGATTGTTACGATTTCCATTCCACCGTCAGCAATTGCTACATCATTGAATGGAGCTGGTAATAAAGCGGCATCAATTTGATTATTACGTAACATTTCTAAACGTGATGGCATAGCAGGAATTGCTACTTTTTCAACAGCTTCAACTGTCATGTTATTAGATAATAAAATATCATCCACTAAATAATCAATCATCGTGTTTTCAGAAATTCCAACTTTTTTGCCTGCTAAGTCAGCCATTGATGTTACGCCAGATTCAAGACCTGCAACAATTGTCCAGTATCCATCTGTTTCAGTAATAATTTTCATATCGATATCTGAATTTTGATAAATTGAGATTGCTACTTCGTCACATAATACACCATCTAACGTTCCAGCCATTAAAGCCGCATCACGGTCTTTTGCTGCTGTAAACCACTCTATTTTAACGTCTACACCTGCTTCTTCAAAGTATCCTAGTTCTTCAGCGATCGCTAATGGTACTGCGTCAATTGACCCCATTACCCCAATTGTTAACGTTTCTTTTTTTGCTGGTTCTACGACTTCTGTTTCACCCTTTTGTGTTTCAACGGGTGCCTCAGGTGCCTCTTCTAAAGGCTTAGAACATGCAACTAACGTTGTTGCCATTAAAAAGGCTGCAAAACTCATCCATAATTTTTTCATTAAATCTTCCTCCTGTCATACTTTAACTGTAAAAATATCCCTTATTTTTAGGATGTGCCAAATTGGCACATTTGCTATTCTACTATTTATTTACAATTTACTCAAGTAAAATACTCTTATATCTTAAAGATTATGACTTCCTATTTTTTGTTTTATATCTACCTGTATAATAAACCGTGATTTAAATCGTTCTTTTATAAAAAAAATGACTAAACGTTACTTGTTATCTTTTTGTTAACTTTATAATTTTTGCTCTTCTTTATTAAGGACAGCAGGAATGGTACTCACATTTGTTAAGACATTTGAATTTAAAATGGCTGTCGTTAATGTAATTGAAACCCCTTTTTTCATATTCTGCTTTTGTTTTAAACGCATTTTTTCTCCCTCACCTTAACGTATTTTCTCTTCTATCGGCTAAAACAATAACATAATTTATATTTTCATTTGTTAAGATTTGGTTTAGTTTATGTTAATTTAACGTTGAAATCTACCACTAAAAAAATAAAGAGAGTATCAAGATTACAACTACCTTAAAAGTTAAACAGATGAAACCCTTGCCCTCTAGTCAATCCTGTATTTTTGTAACTAAAACCTTCTTAATCTTAAAAATAGCCTCGTAACTTCCCCACCTATTAGACCTAGACGTATGGCATAAAAATTTATATCTGGAAACAATCTATCTAATTCATTTTAAAAGCATGTCCTACGATTTTATTTAATACCGATTAAATACCAGTTTAACGTATGATTTTGCCTAAATGCTAACATAAAAAAGGAGCGCATTATCTTTAGATAACACACTCCTCATCTTTGTCTTACGATGTCTAAATCATTTATGCCTACTCCGAATGACAATTCCAATCATCCGTAAAAAATTAAAAATCTACTTAGCCATTTACACAACTTTTTGAATGGCTCTAACGCTAATGGGGTTGATAATTTTTTCAATACAAATCGTTAAAACTTCCTTACTTTACTAATTCCCAAACTGCTGATTCACTTGGAATTTCACCTTGCGTCCACCATTTAGCTTGATATGTTTGCCCCTTATAGATGACTTGTTCTCCACCTGTATAAGCTTTTACTTCATTCCAATTTATTGGATTAACTTGGCTCAAAACTTCCCAAACATCTGATATTTCTGGTGCATCACCTTGTGTCCACCACTTCGCTTTATATTCGATTCCGTTAACCTTCACGACATCACCTTGTAAATAAATTGTTTCTTTATTCCAAGTCGTATTACCTTCTTCAACACCCTCTTTTTCTTTCGTACTAACAACTAAGACGTTACTTTTAGCTGACACATTATTTGACGTATCCACCGCTATCACCGTATAAGTATACGCTGTATTAGCTACTAAATTTGAATCTTTATAACTTCCTTGTGTTGTTTTCCCTACTAAAACATCATCACGATAAATTTCATAATAAGAAACAGCCACGTTATCTGTTGATTTTCCCCACATTAAATGAATCATATCTTCTGTTTCACCCATTGAATGTAGACCTGATGGCGCCGTTGGTGCTTCTGTATCAACAGCTGGTAATGAGTGTGTGCGTTCTGATATAAGTTCGCTAAAATTCGATTCATTGCCTACATGATCAATGGCTTTAATACGATACGTATATGTTGTATCCGCCATTAATTCAGTATCTGTAAACTGAGTTATTGTGCTCGTTCCCACTTTTACATCATCGCGGTATATATCATAATGATGAACACCTGTGTTATCTGTTGATGCTGTCCAGTTTAATAAAATAGAATTCGTTGTAGGTGTTGCTGATAAGTTTGTAGGGATTGATGGCGCATTTGTATCCTCACCTGCACCATTTATTTCAACGTCAATCACTTGGTAAAAAGCATTTCCAGTATCCGCAACTTCCCAAACTCCTAAAATAACATGATATCCTGATTTATTTGCAGGGATTTCAAATGTATGATGTTCTTCTGCTTCAGGAATTGTATCATGATACTCAAAAACTGCAATTTCTTCTAAATCTGCTCGTGTAATCGGTTCATTTGGATTCCATCCATCTTTTGTTATGTAGTATTTAAATTCAGATGTACGATGACGCGCTGTTAGTGTCCATGTAAATGAATTCATTCCCGTATCCATAGGAATTTTCACCCAACGTGAATCAGTTTGTACATCCATTTCATTGAAAATACCTGCACCAGCAAGTTGCCCATCAACGGGTCCTGCTATAGGGAAATTTCCTTTTCCTTCAATACTTTGAGGTTCATATTGAACATTCCCTGCATTTACATTAATCCCTTGCTTAGCTAAATGTGCACGGCTCTCATTAATATATCCGTGTGCAAAAGCTCCCATTCCATTCATCATAAAGGTTAAAGCAAAAGCTGTTGTTGTCGTCATACACAGTTTTTTTAAATTCATTTCAAAATCTCCTCACTTTAAAATATATAGTTTAATCGCCTGCATTAATCGCCCTTATTAATAATAACAATCATTACTACTTATGGATATA
>JBOFCV010000400.1:0-5955 GCA_051646305.1 Turicibacter sp. | reverse complement strand
CTATTGCCACTCAAGATGAATTAAATCAGTATTTCCCAAAACGTAAGATGGAAGAAGTTTATAATAACGAGGTTGTTTCCTTCTTTACCCCAAATCATACACATGTTGTTTTACAACAAAAAGAACTTGAGGTTGAACGTCCTCATGGGCACATTATTACAACAGCAATTAATGAAACAGAAATTAGCCAAGGTTTAATTACGTCAACAAATTATATGTACGGTATTTTCAATGCTCAAGTTGTATGTGGAAATACAACGCTAAATAAACTCATGTCAATGACAAGAGGCTTATTAAATATCTTTAAAAATTCAGGACAACGAATCTATGTGAAAAATGGTGATGTATATCAGTTATTGACTCTTCCTACTATGTATGAACTAGGTGTGAACTTCTCAAAATGGTTCTACAAAATTAATGATGATATGTTAATTGTTACTTCATATGCTGCAGCTAATAAGTCTGATATTATCTTAGAAGTTGCATCTGAAAATAATGTTAGTTATGAATTTATCATCACTAATCAATTAGTAATGGGTGATCAAGAGTTTACTGAATCGGTTGTTGTTGAACGTGAAACTAATAAACTTGTCATCAAACCAATTGAGGGAACGTTCTTAGCAAATACGCATCCAGGCATTCATTACAATATGGAAGTAAATGGAACTGAGTTTGAGTTGAGTGATGATCGTATTTTCTATGAAGATCAAGAAACACGCAACGGAACATTAATGACATTATCAACACCATCTGTTTCTAATTTCCAAATTGTGATTCAAGGACGTTTAGAAGAAGTTGAACCAGAACTTGAACAAAACTACAAATTAGAAGAGGAAGTTCAAAAATTTGAGGAACTATATAACCGTCTAACTTGTGGGTTTAACTTATCATTACCAGGTGATTCAGATAAATATGAACTTGAAAAAATGAATGAAATCTTCTGGTGGTATACGCATAATGCAATGGTACATTTCGCTGTCCCTCATGGACTTGAACAACCTGGTGGCGCTGCTTGGGGTACACGTGATGTGTGTCAAGGTCCGCTAGAATATTTCATGACAACACAACACTATGAGTTATCTCGTGAGATTATTAAAGAAATCTTTGCTCATCAATTCTTAGAAACAGGAGAATGGCCGCAGTGGTTTATGTTTGACAAATATAATATGCAGCAAGATGATAGTCATGGAGATGTTGTATTCTGGCCTTTAAAATCATTAGGCGATTATATTAAAGCAACAGGAGACACTGCTATTTTAAATGAAACTGTTATCTATCGCCACTTCCCACATGGAGAACTTTCAGAACCTGAAACAATTTTACACCATGTTAAACGTGCCCTTGAAAGTATTAAAGAACGTTTCTTATATGGAAAAGCTTTAATCTCTTATGCAGGTGGTGATTGGGATGATACATTACAACCAGCAAATAAAGCCTTAAAAGAAAAATTAGTAAGTTCTTGGACTTGTGCATTAGCCTATCAAGTTATTAATCAACTAGGAACGGTATTAGAGACAGTAGATGCTAATTATGCAACTGAAATGGCTAATATGGCAGTTGAAATCAAAAAAGTATTTAATGAAGAGTTAATCAAAGATGGAGTGATTGCTGGATTCGCTTACTGTGAAGATGCAGATACAACCGAATACATGTTACATCCAGATGATAATAAAACAGGTATTCAATATCGCCTATTACCGATGACTCGCAGTATCATTAGTGAGTTAGTAACTGAAGAGCAAGCACAGAAAAACTTAGCATTAATTAATGAACATTTTATGTGTCCAGACGGGGTTCGCTTAATGAATAACCCTGCAAACTATAAAGGTGGAGTTGTTGAATTCTTCCAAAGAGCTGAACAAGCATCAAATGTTGGGCGTGAGATTGGATTACAATATGTGCATGCACATATCCGCTATATAGAAGCAATGGCGAAACTAGGATTAGCTGACGATGTATGGAAAGGATTATATACAATTAATCCTATCAATATTCAAGAGGAAGTTCCAAATGCTGTGATTCGTCAAAGCAATGCATACTTCAGTAGTTCAGATGGATTATTTAATAATCGCTATGACTTCCAAAATGAATTTGATAAATTACGTACAGGTGATGTTTCTGTTAAAGGTGGATGGCGTATTTATTCAAGTGGACCAGGGATTTATTTAAATCAATTAGTCTCAAATGTTTTAGGATTCCGTATGACAGCAAAAGATATAAATTTAGATCCGGTTATTCCTGCACAATTAAATGGATTAACATTTAATTATACATATGATTCAAAACCTATCACATTCATCTATCACGTTGAAGGAGAAGGAAAAGAAATTGATAAAGTTTTAGTTAACGGTCAAATGATTGAAACACAAGCAGTATCTTCGACTTACCGTCAAAGTGGAGTGCAAATTAATAAAGAAGTCTTCGATGCAGCGATGAGTGAGAATACAACTGTGTCAGTTTATATGAAGTAACTAATGTAAAAATAGATAAGTAATCGAAATAGGCATAACAAGTACAAACAATTGTTATGCCTATTTAAAGAAGTATGATTAATATGAGAATGATACAAAATGAGGGATAAAAAATGAGCAAGAAAATGATTAATATTGAAGAATTAATTAATAGTATGACAGTCAAAGAAAAAGTTGGACAGCTTTTACAGTTAGCACCGTTCTTATTTTCAGACACGAACAAAGGACTTATTACAGGACCAATGGATGATATGGGATTAACACCTGAGATAGTTAATAATGCAGGATCAGTTCTTGGTATATCTGGTGCGAAAGAAATGAAAGAAATTCAACAAGCTTATTTAGAAAAAAATGAAAAGAAAATCCCGTTATTAATAATGGCTGATATTGTTCATGGCTATAAAACGATTTTTCCGATTCCATTGGCGCTTGGTTGTTCATGGGATACAGAGGCTGCAGAGCATGTTGCACGTATTTCAGCAGTTGAGGCATCTGCTGGGGGCGTTCATGTAACATTCTCACCGATGGTTGATTTAGTGCGTGATGCACGTTGGGGACGTGTGATGGAATCAACAGGTGAAGATCCATACTTAAATAGTTTATTTGCAAGAGCTTTCGTACGTGGTTATCAAAATGACGACATTTCTAAAAACGATAGTGTTGCTGCATGTGTTAAACATTTTGCAGCTTATGGTGCTGCTGAAGGTGGACGTGACTATAATACTGTCGACATGTCAGAACGTATCTTAAGAGAGTATTACTTACCATCGTACAAAGCGGCAATTGAAGAAGGATGTAAGATGTTAATGACTTCATTCAATGTGGTAGATGGTGTTCCACCAAGTGGAAACACATGGTTGATGCGCGATTTACTAAGAGCTGAGTGGGGATTTGATGGAACAGTTATATCAGATTGGGGAGCTGTTAAAGAGTTAATTCCTCATGGTATTGCAGCGGATGAAAGAGAAGCGGCACAAAAGGCAATTGAAGCGGGTGTCGATATTGAAATGATGACGGTTTGTTATACACATCATTTAGAAAAATTAATTGAACAGGGTGACGTCCAACTTTCATTGCTTGATGAATCAGTTCGTCGAATTCTTGAGTTGAAAGTAGAACTTTGTTTATTTGATAATCCATTTAAAGGGGCAGACGAAGAATTAGAGAAAGAAGTTTGTTTAAGTGAAAAACATCGTCAAGCAGCGCGAGAAATTGCAACAAAATCTATGGTCTTATTAAAAAATGAAGATGTTTTACCATTAGAGAAGAATATTAATAAAATTGCAATCATTGGCCCATATGCAGAAAATCATTCAATTTTAGGTGGATGGTCATGGCAAGGAAAGCTTGCTGAAACTATTTCAATTAAAGAAGGGCTCATTAATAAAATTGGTGAAGATCATGTCATTGTTGCTCGTGGGTGTGGAATTGAAGATGGAACTTTATCTGACATTCAAGCTGCGGTTGAGGTTGCTAAAGAGGCTGATGTCATCATATTAGCGTTAGGTGAAGATCAAGCGATGAGTGGTGAAGGTGGATGTAGAACTAATATTTCATTACCAGGTCTACAAATGCAATTGGCACGTGAAATTTTAAAATTAGGTAAGAAAACAGCTGTTATTTTAGTCAATGGTCGTCCACTTGATATTACTGAGCTAAATAGCGTAGCACCAGCAATTTTAGAAGCATGGTTCCCAGGAACTGAAGGTGGAAATGCAATCGCTGATATCTTGTTTGGTGATGCCAATCCAACAGCTCGTTTATCAATGGCCATACCATATCATGTGGGACAACTTCCACTTTATTATAATTGCTTTAATACAGGTCGCCCAAAAGTAAGCGAAGAGAGCGATGAACGCTATTGCACACATTATCTGGATGCACCTAACCGACCATTATACCCATTTGGGTATGGATTAGATTACACTACATTTGAATATAGTGATTTTACGCTCGATAAGTTGGAGTTGAGTGGACAAGAAAAAATTACGGCCTCAATTACGGTGAAAAACACAGGAATTAGACCAGGACATGAGCTTGTTCAATTATATATTCGTGACGTCACGGGAAGTGTTGTACGTCCGATTAAAGAATTAAAAGGATTCAAACGCGTCGCATTGGCACCAAACGAAGAAGTTAAAGTAGATTTTGTTATTACGGAAGATATGTTACGCTTCCATAATCGTAAATTAGAATTTGCATCTGAAAAAGGATTGTTCCACGTTATGATTGGTAAAGATGCACTGGATCTTCAAACGTTAGAATTTAACTTGATTTAAAAGAAGCAAAGCGATATAAAGAGGTGTTAGTATGAAAATCGAAATTAAAAATAAACAAATTATTGTAAATGGACAACCTGAATTCATCATGAGTGGTGAAATTCATTATTATCGCTTAAATCGTGAAGATTGGGAAGATCGCATTATCAAATTGAAAAATTCAGGATGTAATACAGTTGCAACTTACATCCCTTGGATTTGTCATAATCCAATTGAAGGTGAAATGGATTTGGATGGATCAACAAGACCTGAATTAGATTTAGGAGCATTCGTTGACTTATGTGCAAAACATGAGTTGATGTGTTTCTTACGTCCTGGTCCATTCATTATGGCAGAAATGAAAAACGAAGGAATTCCCTCATGGATTTATACAAAGCACAAAGAAGTTGTTCCAGTAGGCTGGGATGGTGGACAACCTACAACCCCAACTTTGGATTACTTGTCACCTAACTTCTTAATGGAAGTTAAGAAGTGGTATGAGGCAGTCATTCCACTTATTTCATCTCGTTTATGTACGAAAGGTGGAAACGTCATTGCGCTACAATTGGATAATGAAATTGGAATGTTATCTTGGGTAAGTAATGTCCCAGATTTAACCGACCACTTGTTAGAGTCATTTAAAAATTGGTTAGTGTCAAAATATTCTCAGGAAGAACTTACAGCTAGATATCCGATTTCATTTAAAGATTTTGATGTGTATAGCCAAGCAATTCGTACGCCAGATGAAAGATATACGCTACAATTATTTAAAGATTTAGGGTACTATATGCGTCATCGTTTTGCGATTTACATTAAGACGCTTCGTGAATATGCAGAAGAGAATGGGATCGCAGACATCCCGTTTGTTGTAAATATTCACGGGACAGGTGGTGGACGTGGATTCACTTATCCGATTGGAATTAGCCAATTGTACGAAAGTTACACACAAGATGAAGGATACCTATATGGATCAGATATTTATTTTGGAAATTTAACAATGGATAATTTTCAAGATTTATATATATGTAATGCATTTATGGCAGCAGTTGGGCGTGAAGAACAACCGTTAACATCTGTTGAATTTGAGTGTGGCGACGGGAATTATGGCTCAACATTCGGTGCACGTTATGATGTGTCAGCTGTTGATTTGAAAACACGTATGTGTATTGCCCAAGGAAATCGTTTGTTAAATTATTATTTATTTACAGGTGGAACGAATTATCGTT
>JBOFCV010000382.1:0-3303 GCA_051646305.1 Turicibacter sp. | reverse complement strand
AATGAGAAGGCGGGCTCAAAAATTAGGACTTCATCGCCTTTGTTAATAAGGGTCCCCATAACGGCGCTAATGGATTCTGAGCACCCTGTCGTTATAATGAGCTCTGATTGCGGATCATAATCTTGTTGATAGTTGTTTTTACAATGGGTGGCAATGGCAATTCTTAACTCTAATAGTCCGTAATGATTGGAATAACCAATATGTTCTGTTGCTAATCGTTGATGCAAGTTTTCATGAATTAAAGCATATGTATCATGTGACAGATGGGGTTCACCCAGTGTGAAATCAACGACATTCTCAAATTGATCAGCTAAGTTTTTCATCTCACGAATAATGGAGGGACTGACTAAATCTAGATTTGAATTGATGGGTAGTTTCATTTTTAACAACTCCTTTATTAAAATCCATTGGGATTAAGTTACATCCTATTGGTTCAGTAAATCTAAAAATGACTGATACTTATATATATGAAAAACATAAAAAAAATAGTGATAACTTAGGTTAGTTATCACTATTTTTTGCATATTTCTGTCGGAAGATGAATCTTTACTCATCAAAATCAACATCGACATTGAGAACAAAGAAGAATTTTACCCCTTTATCTGTGTTGGTTACCCCATATTCACTTCCATGTAATTCTAAAATTTTGCTAACAATAAGTAAGCCAAGTCCCGTTCCACCGCTATCTCGGTTTCGAGATTTTTCAAGGCGATAGAATGGTTCCCAAATTTTTGATATTTCATCTTCTGGAATCCAAATCCCCGTATTTTCAATTTCAAAAATGACCTTGTCATCTGTACGATAGAGATTGAGATAAATATCTTCATCGTTTGGTGTATATCGAATCGCATTTGAATATAAGTTCATCACAACGGTCACAATTTGTTCCGAGTCAGCTTCCACATAAACGTCTTCTAAATTTAAATGAACCTTTAATTGACGCTCTGCTGCTAATTCTTTCATTTTATGATGAAGATGCTCAACTAGCATTTTAAAGTTAAAGCTGCTCACTTCAATAATATCTGGTTTCTTTTCCATCTTCATATAATTAAGCGTATCTTGAACGAGTGATGTCATGCGATCGACTTCTTCAATGATTGATTCTAACTGCTCATTAAGCAAAACTTCTGGCATTGGTTTTGTCTTCACACGATTTGCAATTCCTTTAATAATCGTCAAAGGCGTTTTTAATTCATGTGAAATCGTCGCAAAGAAGTTTGAACGCATTTCTTCAAATTCTCGCTCACGTGCAATGTCATCTTGTAATCGTTCATTCGCAATTTTTAATTGGGTTAAGGTACCATTTAAGTTATCACTCATCATATTGATATTCGTCGCCAACTCATGTAACTCATCACTTGAATCAATTTCACACTTTTCAGAGAAATCAATATTTGCAATTGATGCCGTTACCCGCTTCATGTGCAGTAACGGCTTTGTAATTTGTTCTGTTAACCAAACTGCAAAGAATAAAACAAGGATCGCTAAAATAATAAAAATAAAGATATAGTAATTGGTAAAGACACTTAACATTTCACCTAAAACTTGTAGTGAGTAAGTGACTTGAATAATTAACTCTTGGTCCCCTTTAAAATTAATCTTTGTATAATAGTGAAATGATTTTACACTTTCAACTTGACGTGACTCAAAGAATATTTCATTTTCATTTAAACGGTCTAAATTTAATTGGGCTGTTTCTGGACTATATAATTGAGTTTCAACCAAATAGTCATTTTTAATCACATCTAAATATTTTAAGAAATCTTCGGAGAAAAATTCAAAGTTTGGTACTTCTTCTTTAATCTCATATACTAATTGATAAATTTGGTTCTGCTTATAGCTTGGATAAGCAAATTCATAAAAATAATATTGAGCCGCTATTTCTAAACTAATCGTCGCAAAAAACAAAGCAAATAATAGTAAGAATATTTTTTTGGCTAAGCGCAAAATTAATTCACCTCAAATTTATATCCAACTCCAAAAACAGTGTGAATATATTTCGAGTACGCTAATAATTTTTTTCTTATCTTTTTAATATGAGTATCCACGACACGTGTGTCCCCAAAATAATCGATTCCCCATACCGCATCTAATATACGGTCGCGATCAAGTGCGATGCGATGATTTTCAATTAAGAAGACTAATAAATCAAATTCTTTCGGTCTAAAATCGATTAGTTCATTATCAATACGTACTGTACGTGATAATTTATTGACAACTAGCCCTTCAAATGCTAACTCAAATGCTTCAACTTCATCATCTTCATTTGTTCTCGCAAGTAAACGATTAATTTTAGCCAATAAAATTTTATTATCAAAAGGCTTCGTGATGTAATCATCAACTTTTAAATCGTATCCTTTAATTTGATCTTCAACACTTGAACGTGCTGTTAAAATCATAATTGGAACTTTTGAAACCGTTCGAATTTCTTTTAAGACACTGAACCCATCTCGCCCCGGCATCATAAGATCTAATAAAACTAAATCAATTTGCTGAGAATGGAAAAATCTTAACGCTTCGTCCCCATCTTTTGCCTCTATCACTTCAAAGTAATCACACAAAAAGTCCACTAATATTTCGCGAATTTTTGTCTCATCTTCTGCTACTAACACTTTATACTTTATACTCATCCTAACACTCTCCGTTTAGTGAAAAAGTTACTCTATTTAAAATTTAACATAAATGAATACATTTTGTACACACGAAAAACATATTTTTTTTCTATTAATATATATATACCTGTTTTTTGACAGATTGGAGACCCCTATGTTAAACTCATTTAGCAGAAAAAATGGAAAACTACATCGTCCGTTCATTATCACGCTTATTATCTGTTTTTCTTTATTTATTATACTAATTACGACAGTTAATCTCTTTTCATCCATAAATAGTCGCAACACTAATTGCGAAATCATCATCTCAGAATCCGACTCAGATCGTTTAAAATCATTACAAGAAACCTTTCCAGACTGTAAAATTATCAGAAAAGAAAACATTCATCGCTTTGATTTAATCGATTATTTATCCCAACTATTTAAGTAAATTGGACGTTCATTTGGTTTAAGATATAAAGATTTTCCTACGATTTCACCCATCCTGATTAACTTAATTCTCATTCGTTACATCATCACACAGCCTTTCTTACCTTTGATTTTGCTTATTTAACTTCCATTAATACAAATAAAAACCTTAGACATCCTGAGTAGATTGCACTCAAATATCTAAGGTTTTTATTTGTATGTACGCCAGACCACATAAAGACAACTCCCTATGAAGAACGTCACCCGCTTCGCTGACGCACCA
>JBOFCV010000365.1:0-10674 GCA_051646305.1 Turicibacter sp. | reverse complement strand
ATCCTCACTTTTACCGCCTTGTCCCCGACAATCCATCGCCACCACACCATAATCAATCCCAATAAAACGCGTGAGATGAAACCAGCTTTTACTACTCTCCTTATAGTCGTGAAATTGAATCACCGTTGGCACTTTACGCTCATGATTAGGACGAATATATTTCGCATAAATTTTCGCGCCATCAAATGATTTAAATGTTAAGTCATAATAGTTGGCTTTGTTATTAGAAAAAGACACTTCTTTGAGTTCAAATTCAAGTGGTAAGTTATCCACATACATTATCTGAGATTTCCAATATGATTCAAAATCTAATGCCTTAATCTGACTTCCTTTATAACGTTTTAATTGTTCTAGTGGAAAATCGAGTGCTGGCATCTAAATCACCTCCTTTGATTTTATTTGTTGACCTGTTCCAAAGAAATCAATTAATAAATCATCAAAGGCAAAAATTTCTTCATGTGTATAATCTGGGAAAAGCATGTGTTTTTTTGGACCATTCAAAGCATTAAAAACGGCGAACTGCGTGGAAGGTGGACAGATATTATCAATCAATCCTGTTCCAAATAAAACGTCTGCTTTTACTTTCGGCGCAAAATTTTTTACATCTATGTATCCGAGTTTAGTAAATATCTCATCCACTTTTTCATGCATGGGGTCAAACCATTTCATGTAATAGCGAAGTCCTTCGTAAGCCACCACATCTAAATCCATTTCCCACACCCGTTTGTAGTCGGATAAAAAGGGATAAAGTGCGGCGCATTTTTTTATCGTTGGATTGAGTGCGGTACAAACAAGCGCCAATGCTGCTCCTTGTGATGCGCCATTTGCATAGATTTTAGTTGCATCAATTTCATCTAATTGGGTAACGATGCGGCAAAGCAAACAGAGATCTTGAAATAATTTAACGTAGTACATGTCTTTGGGTTCTCCGTCTAATCCCATGACAATATGCCCCGAAACTGTTGTCCCCGTGTAATTCCCCAAATCTTGGCTCTTTCCACCTTGACCCCCACAATCTAGTGCGATAACGGCAAACCCCATTCCCACGTGTGAGAGTTGTTCAAAAAAACTTCGACTAGAACCTGGATACCCATGAAATTGTAAGATTGCCCCCACCGGTTCTTTTGATTTGGGTTTAATGTATTTGGCATACCGTATACTGCCATCCATCCCAATAAATTTGAACTCATAGAACTCGCATCCTGCAAATTCAGGTTCTTTTAATTTGTTTATTTCATATTTCAACTTTTGTTGTTGAACTTCCTCAACACGCCTGTCCCAGAACTCATTAAAATCTGCGGGCATTGTGTGACTTCCCTGATATTTTTTTAATTGTTCCAATGGCATATCAACTGCTGGCAAGTTGATCCTCTCCTTTGTTATATCGCACGTTTAATTCTTTGTTAAAACTCACGGTAATCATTCTCTCAAGCTGCTTATTCTCGGTTGGATAGTCACTTCGGTAATGTGAACCTCGACTTTCTTTACGATATTGCATAGCTGATAGAATAGCTTTCGCTAACGCTATACTTGACTGTAATTCATAGCTTTCATGTAAGGTTGTAACATCGATACTGCCTTCATATTCTAGCGTGTTTGAAATCTGTTCAATCGAATCCAGTGCATTTGCTAATCCCGCTTCATTTTTAGAAATCATGGCGTGCTTAAACATAATTTCTTGTAACGCCCCTAACTTATCTTTTGCTTGTTTAAATTGATAAACTTCCATAACGTATGACTCTAACGGATTATGCTCTTGCTCTTTTGCATAGTTCGCGGCACTAACTCCGGCAATCATTCCAAACACGAGTCCATTCGCTGTCGATAATCCGCCTAATCGATCCGCACCATGCATACCACCGGTTGCTTCTCCAGCAGCAAAAATACCCGGCACATTCGTTTGGGCAAATTCATTAATCATAATGCCACCATTAGCTGCATGAAAGAAAATACCTAATCGGAATTCATCGCTCATCCCCACGTGTTTTTCTTTTTTTAACCATTCAAAATAGGTGGTCACAAACTCTGAATGATTCTCTTTGATCGATTCTTTATATCGGGATAAAACACCTGCTGGTTGTTTTAAAAAGCCTTCGTATAATTGCACATCAATGTCGCGCGAGGCAAGTCTTGATGTAAATGGACCATGAGTAGAGCGGATTTTCAATAAGTCATCCATTTCTTTGGCTGGATAAAACAAAGGCGTTCGATCTTCATTTAAACAGTCTAAATATTTAAACACTTTCTCATTAAAGATTGTTTTATAACACGGGCTCACGTAGCCTGGCATCATTTGCATAAACTCAAGATTTACTAACTGACACCCAGCTTTCAAAGCAAGTGCCTGTCCCATCCCCATAATATCTGATGTATTTAAACGATATTTATATAAACCACCAAATCCACCACTGGCGATAATAATGGACTTACATTTAATAAACTCGAGTTGCTTCTCTTGATTTATTAAAATAACCCCTACCACTTTATTTTCGTTTTTAACAATTTCAACGACTAGAGAATTTGGGTATGGGGTTATATTTTCATTTTGTAATTCTTTTGTAAAAACCTCTTTTGCACTTTTAAATAACAGACCATTCCAATTTCGATGTTTATGATCAAAACACGGAATAAATTCTTGTTGGCTTTCATCTTGTGCTGATTTTAGTTCAATCCCTATTTGCTTAACCACTTCAATACTAGGATTAATCCGGCTAACAAATTTTTTGACAACAGCGTCATTAACCATTTGGCACCCAACCTCTTTAATGGTATGAACTAAATTTTCTTCATCCTGTTCATCAACTGGCCCGATCAATCCAAGTCCCCATGTTCCTTTGTAAAAACTTGATCCTGACAGTAAATTTACCGATGAAGCAATTACAACTTGACACCCTTGTTTTGAAGCATGAAGAGCCGACATCACGCCGGCAATTCCTGCTCCCATTACAAATACATCACATGTCCTACTTGGTTTTAGGTTTATCTTATAACGCATCTAAGAAATCCACACCTGTTATGTTGTATTTTTCTTTTAAAGCAATAAATCCTAATTTATATTCTTCTTCTTTTTCAGGTGTTACATTTTCAAATGGGCGACGGCAATAGCCTGCATCGATATCCATCCATTTTAACATGGTTTTCATTAACGCATAGAATGATGGATAGGATAACGCGTACATAATGATTTCAACAGCTTGTCTTTGTAAAGCTTGTGCAAGGTCCATATCCTTTGCTTGCACGGCATTATAAATATTTAAGAATAATTCTGGCATGACATTGTAGAATGATCCAACAATTCCATCTGCTCCCGCAAGTAATCCAGCCAAAGCCATTTCATCCGCTCCTGAGTAAACTAAGAAATCTTCTCCAATTTCATCTTTAATTTGAGTAATTTCATATAACGAAAGGGCGGTATATTTAATTCCTTTCACATTCTCTATTGCAGCAAGACGTTTAATTGCATTCATTCCAAGTAATCCAACCAGTGGAACGTTATACACAATCATGGGTAAGTTTGTTGCATCAGAGATATCTTGATAATATTTAACGATCTGATCTTCATTAAAACGCCAGTAGAATGGTGGTACACTAGATATTCCATCTGCTCCAACAGACTCTGCATGTTTTGCTAAATCAATTGATACTTTTGTTCCGATGGCTCCCACATGAACAACAACAGGAACGCGTCCAGCAGTTTCATCCATCACAATTTCAACGACACGCATACGTTCTTCTGATGTCATGGTAAATCCTTCGCCTGTTGACCCTGTTAAATATAATCCGTGAACACCTTTTCCAATTAAATGAGAAACTAATTGGCGCATCCCTACTTCATCAATGTTCTCATCTTTATCAAATACTGTTAATACGGCTGGTACGACCCCTTTAAAATCTTTAATATCAAATTTACTCATTTTACATTCTCCTTTTGTTTTATATTAGCCATCTTAGACGCCCCAATAGGTTGCCGATGGTAATAGGCTATTATCCTTTTTAAATTTTAACTGCGTTTTCATTGATCTTTTATCGTTGTTTTACCACTCTGATCTAACCCTTCACATTAGTCCAACTGCACTAAATGACAAGCAACAAAATGTTCTTTCCCTTCGACAACATAACGTTTTAATTCAGGAACTTCTTTAATACACTGTTGCATACATTGTGTACATCGTTCATGGAAGTGACATCCACTTGGTGGATTGACTGGACTTGGTACATCGCCTTCTAATATAATGCGATTAGTTTTCTTATCCAAATCGGCTACTGGAATGGCTGATAACAAGGCCTGTGTGTATGGATGTAACGTATGTTTAAACAACTCTTCTGTATCAGCAAGCTCAACAATTTTCCCGAGATACATCACCGCAATTCGATCACTAATATACTCAACAACACTTAAATCATGGGTAATAAAGATATACGTTAGCTGGCGTTCTTTCTTTAAATCCTTTAATAGATTTAAAACTTGCGCCTGAATCGAAACATCTAAGGCAGATACGGCTTCATCACAAATCACCAATTCAGGATTAATCGATAACGCCCGCGCAATCCCAATACGCTGTCGTTGTCCCCCCGAAAACTCATGCGGATAACGATCCATGTAATCACGTTGCATATTAACAGCTTCTAATAAATCTCCAATTATTTGACGACGTTCTTCTTTCTTTTTGACACCGAATTTTTTTAATGGATCTGAAAGTGATTGATAAATCGTAAACGCAGGATTTAATGAAGAATGCGGATCTTGGAACACAATTTGCATTTTCTTTCGCGCCACATTCATCTCTTCTGCCGTCAACTTTCGTAAATCCTTTTTCCCAAGCTCGTCAAAATCATAAATCATCTCACCATGCGTGGGTGCCACTAATTGTAAGATTGATTTTCCTAGTGTCGTTTTCCCACACCCTGACTCTCCAACCAATCCAATCGTTTCCCCACGGTAAATTTTTAAATTAATCCCATTGACCGCTTGAACAAATTTTTCTTCCTTTTTAAGCAATCCGGACTTTATTGGAAAATAAGTTTTTACATCCTTTAATTCTAACAACACCTCTTTTGCCTTATTTCCCATCATTGCTCACCTCCTTATATCGCCAACAACGCACTAAGTGAGTTCCTTCCACTTGTTTTTCATCTGGCATTGCCTTGCACATCTCACAAGCATAATCACACCTTGGCTCAAACTGACACCCAACAGGTCGATTAAATGGATCAGGCGTTGACCCTTTAATCGGCTGTAAATCTTGATCATGACCTTTACCTAAAATCGGAATGGATTTTAATAAAGCTTTGGTGTATGGATGTGACGGCTTTCTTAACACCTCATCAACACTTCCAGATTCAATGATATTTCCCATATACATAACCGCTACATCATCTGCTAATTCACTTACAACTCCCATATCATGCGTAATCAATAAAATAGCTGTCTCATTTTCTTTTTTTAACTTATCCATTAATTCAAAAATTTGAGCTTGAATCGTCACATCTAAAGCAGTCGTTGGTTCATCTGCAATTAAAACCTTAGGACGACAACTCATGGCCATGGCGATCATCGCACGTTGACGCATTCCACCGGAAAATTGATGCGGATATTCATCAATACGTTTTTCTGGAAAGGGAATACCCATTTGTTTCAATAACTCTAAAGTTTGGTGACGAGCTTCTTTTCTACTCACCTTTTGATGATTTAAAATATTCTCCATAATTTGAAAACCAATGGTATAAACAGGATTTAACGCTGTCATTGGATCTTGGAAAATCATTGCGATGTCTTGACCACGTAAGGCTCTCATTTCTTTTCCATTACGTTTTAATTCATCAATTCGAATATCTCCTTGATCCCCATGATAAATAATTTCGCCTTCTTCAATACGAGAAAGCTTCGGCAATAACTGCATAATAGAAGAGGCTGTTACACTCTTCCCGCACCCTGATTCCCCAACCACACAAAGTGTCTTTCCTTTTTTAATTTGAAAAGAAACACCGTTAATCGCCTTATTACATCTTTGATTGGTATAAAAATATGTTTTTAAATTATTAACCGTTACAATTGGTAAAGCTTCCATCTTCATCCCTCCTATTTCTAGGTCTAACGACACCTTATTCTTTATATCCAAGTAAATTCTTTACCCGTGTAAACGTTAATGTTAAACTTTATTATCGTTCATTCTAGTTTATTAACAACAAAGACGCGTTTTTAATATATTTGTTCTTTATCCTTGTTGTGATGGATCCGTACTGTCTCGCAATCCATCTCCGATGAAGTTGATACTCATAACAAATAGTGAAATAACAATTCCAACTGGTAACCAAATCCACCAGCTATTTTGCAACGTAAACATGTCTTGTGCAGCATTTAATATATTTCCCCACGTTGCAATTTGCAAAGGAACACCCAGTCCTAAGAAACTTAACGATGCCTCTTCTAATATAAACATAGCTGTACTTAAGGTAATATTGACAAGAATCGGCCCAATGGCATTTGGTAACATGTGTTTATAGCAAATGACAAATGTATTTAAACCAAATGCTTGAAGGGATTGGACATATTCTTCCTCTCGAATTGAAAGAATACGCGCACGTGTCATTCGATAAACGCTTCCCCATCCTGTTAAAATAAAAATAATAATTAAATTTCTTAAACTTTGCCCAAGGATTGCAACTAACATTAAAACTAAAATTAATTGAGGAAAGGCCATAAAGATTTCTGAAATACGTAAAACCATTCCATCAAACCATCCCCCTTTATATCCACCATAACATCCAAGTCCAACCCCAATAAGGGCACATCCCATCGCACTACCAAGTCCGATTAAAATCGAAATACGACCCCCATATAATACTCTGGCAAAAATATCGCGTCCTACTTTATCGGTTCCAAACCAGTGTGTAGCTGACGGCGGTTGTAAAATACTTTTCATATCGACTTGGAGTGGATCGAATGGCGTAATAAGCGGTGCAAAAATAGAAGCTAATAAAATGACACTAAAAATGAAAATCCCTACGACCGCTAATCGGTTATTTAATAATTTTCTGAGTGAGCGATTCATTTTCTTCTTACTTTTAAGAATTCCTTGCTCTTCAGCTTCTTTTAACTGATCAAATTTCTTATCCAATCTTAATTTCCCAAACGAAATTGCCATGTTTTTATACCTCCTTTTTCAAAATCTAGGTTCGACTCGCAACTTGCCTATAGAGTTCGAGTAAATCTCCATACTCAAACACCAAGTATTCTGATTTATCTTCACTCTTACGGCTAGTTTCCCGCTCGTCTCACCCTTTTATCTAATCTAGGTTCAAGCCACTGCCTTTCACCCTTCTATCTAATTCAACTTAACTCGAGGATCGAGTAAGGCAGTTGCGATATCCACGACAAAACTTGCGAGCAAGACGGCAAGGACTGAGAATAAGGCAATAATCATAACGAGTGGATAATTTTGTGCACGCACAGCTGTTGCAAAGGCATTTCCGATGCCTGGCCATCTAAAGATGGTTTCAATAATGACAGACCCTCCAATTAAGACAGGCAATCTAAATCCAATTAAGACGATAACAGGTGTTAACGCCACCCTAAATCCATGAACTAAATTCACTCGCCATTCAGGCAATCCTTTTGAACGAGCCGTTCTAATATATTCTTTATTCATCGTATCTAACATACTTGAACGGGCATAACGCATAACCCCCGCTGTTAAAGAAATACCTAATACTAAAGCAGGTAAAATTAAATATTCAATTCGATCAATAAATGCTGTTTGTCCTGGCATGGAACGTCCACCCACGGGTAACCATCCTAGATTTAATGAGAATATCAAGATACATACCATACCAAAGAAGAACTGCGGTATAGATACCCCAATCATCCCTGCTACCGTCAGTAAGTTTTCCGATACAGTCCCACGACGAATAGCACTGAATAATCCAAGTATACTTCCCAAAACAGTTGAAATAAGTAACGCTGCTGCTGATAACTCAAGCGTTGCGGGTAGTAATTCCTTCACAATATCAATAATGGGAACCCCACTTGATACACTATATCCAAAGTTTCCAGTCACTAATTCGCCTAACCATCTGACATATCGGACAACAAATGGATCATTTAATCCATATAACTCACGAATTTCTTCAAGTTTAGCCGGTTCAACATTGGCAATCATTTCTGGATTTATTAAATGTGAAACGGCATCTCCAGGTGTTAATTCAAGACCTAGATAAATCAAAAAGGTAATAATAATGACCATTGGAATTAAGCCAATTAGTTTTTTAATGATATAATTCAACAAAATATCTCCCCTCCTTTTCATCTCTCATAGCCATAAGCTTTTCTTTTCTTTTATAAAATAAGGAGTAGGGTCTTCCTACTCCTCACCTCTTTAAACCTTTTCGTTATATGCTAACGCCTAAATAAATTTCAAATTAAATACTCTACCTTCAACGAATAACTTACATCTTTTAATAACCTAATGACCCTCGCAAACCTTTACTTAAACTTTTACTTAGATGTGATTTCCCAGTTTTGAATATTCCAATCATAGTTAAACTGTGGATTTCCTAAAGCATCTGCCCCCTTCGTAATCTTATCGCTACTGATTAAGAAAATAGGTTGGTAATATAATGGCATAGAGAATAATTGTTCATTTTCATATTTTTGTAAGTCAAAGAATGCGTCAAGTTGTGCCGTAGCATCCATTGAAGCGTTTGTTGCATCAATTAATGCATTTAAAGTTTCATCAGCAGGTGTATGTGAATTTGCTGATGATCCCGTACGGTAACGATCATAATACTCATGAAGTGATAACGCTGCATTTGCTGCGTATGCGATATCCCACTCAACTGCTGATGGACCATTTACTTGATCCTCTGGTGCTGCCCATAAAATAGTAGCTAAATCCCCTTCAACTAAACGGAAGTTCATTTTTACACCAATTTCACTTAAGTAAGCTTGGATAACCGTCATAAAATCAACTGTTAATTGATCGGTATAATAATAAACCACATCTAATTCATAGTTTGGATCCCATCCTGCTTCAGCTAATAATTCTAATGCTTTTTCGGGATTATATTCATAATCATTTAATCCAGAAACTTTACTTCCACCATCTGGTGTTAAGCTATTTGCAGGCATAGCTGCACCGTTAAATAAACTCTCACCGATCGTTTTCATATCGATTCCATATTTAAGCGCTTGGCGAACACGAACATCAGCAAGTGGTGATTTCGTTCCATCTTTTTTATCAAATTTATTTAGGTAAAATAAGCGAGTGTAGCGAACATCAATTTGTGAAATCGTTAAACCTGGTGTTCCGTCTAACGCTTTTACATCATCAATATTTTTTGTATACGCATAATCAACTAAACCTGATTTCGCATTATTCACTAAGTTTGGATCACTATCTCCAGCACTTGGCGTTAAATGAAGTTTATAGTCAGCCACCCCATCATGATATTGATCAAATGCTTCTAAAATCGTATAATCATTCATTTTTACATCCGTTACTTTGAAAGGTCCTGATCCAATTGGGTTTTGGAAAAATGGAGCTTGTTGGAATTGAAGTGGATCAACCCCATCAAAGTGTTTTGCTGGTAATGGAGCAAATTGAGTAAAGGTTAACAAGGCATCCGGTGCCACTTTGTCAAATGTAATCGTAATTGTATTTCCATCAATAACAATCCCTTCAATTGACTCAGCGCCTCCCTCTAAGTAAGCTTCACTTCCTTTTATAGCTTTAAATGTATTTGTGAAGACTGGGTTTAATACTGCAGTTTTTAAAGAATATTCCATGCTCCATTTAATATCTTCGGGCATAATTTTTTCCCCATCATGCCAAAATAAGTTATCTTTTAAGACAAATACAAGTGTTGTTCCATCTTCACTCAATGTGTATTCTGAAACCATTTGTCCGTCTGTTGGATTTAAGTTTTCATCTGCTAAAATTAAATGATCATATAAAACTTTGTTATAAGTGAAACTACCTGGATTTAGCCAAGGTGTTTCAAAAAACTCGACCGCCCCTCCGTTTGAATACAAGACTTTCTCACCACTTGGTGCTTCGGTTTCTGTTTTAGGTGTATCTGGTGTACTTGGTGCCTCTGTTGTTGCCTCATTTCCTCCACTACTACACGCAGCTAATCCCAAACACATCGTTGCGACGAGTAAACCACTCATAAACTTGTTCATGTCATTCCCATCCTTTCTGTGTATCTCCCATTTCAATCTCACAAGCAAACTTCCCTCTTCTTTTAAGTTTTGCTCATTTACAGGAAGATAATAACATGATAAAATCTCTCTGTAAACGTTTTCTGAGGGGGTTATACAGCAAAAACTAAAGAGGTAAAGGTTGTCCATATTTTTAGATAAAACAATCCATAAAAATCTGAGTGAACAGATGCATTCTTCTCTTTTTTTACATATAATCGCCAATTACGCCTCAAATTGACGTTTCTTGTCGGTTATATTTCATAGGTATTTAAGGACTAATTATCAACAAAAAACAACTGAAATTCTTATCATGATAAAAGAAATTATTAAGAATTTAACGACGGGGGAATCCTTATGATTATTGGAAATTTAAAAGACATTTTAAAGTACAAAGGACTGAATAAAAACTTAGATACGGCGATTGAGTATTTGAGTCAGCACGATTTATTTAATTTAACACTTGGTCGCACGAC
>JBOFCV010000352.1:0-1623 GCA_051646305.1 Turicibacter sp. | reverse complement strand
CAAGCCTCAAGGCGTTGTTCAAGAGGGGGAGGAGAGAACGGGATACACCGGCCTGAGGCCGGTGATAAAGAGATTTTATAATCAAACAATATATTCATACAATACAAGCATTTGAAAATTTCTCGAGATATTCAAAATATTTTGTTAGTTCAATATATCTGCTTTCAAACGACTCTAAGCTGCCTCCTTGTTTGTTTATGAAGGTACCGTCGCCAAGTATAAAGTTTGGAATCATTTCATGGTCTAAATCTAAAAACGCTTCACCAATTAAACCCAGTTTGTTATGAAGATGCTGTCCTAATTGAAGTGCTGGGTCAATATACTCTTTATTAAGGCTAAAAGGTACTGGTTCGCATACTGAATTAAGTTCTGATTTTGATTTTTCAAATTCTTGGGTGAGCGAGCTTCCTGTATATTTAGTAAAAATCACATCTAATAGTTCTGATAGGTTATCATTACTTACTTGTGTGCCCTTCCTCTGGAATTCAAAGTAAAGAGTGTCAATCAAAAGTGAGAATACAGCACCATAATCTATATGTTTTATAGCATTATTGTAAGGAGTGAAGAGCGTATTGACACTATCCGGCAGCATGGTTTCCGCTCGGAGTGAAAAGATGGTTTCATTTGTAAGATTAAGTATTAATCTGGTTATTCTTGTCGCTATGCTATATGACTCTATGGGGTCAACTATATTAAAGCTGTTTGATATTTTGTGTGCTACAACAGAATACTCTACAAGATTCTCATCATATAACTCATTTACTAGTTTTTTACTTAGAGCATTCTTTTCTATTTGACGGGAAACCGGATCTTCAATTGCAGATATTATTCTCACCTTGCTATGTAATTCTTGTGCTACTGCTGATGACTCTAGTAGAGAACAAAGACTAAAGGGTACACGGGCGATTAGTTCGCCTCTTTTATTTGTGAATCGTGTGAAAAATATATTTCTATCAGTTGGGTTCCCATGTTTAGAGAACATTATTCCTGCTGAATATGAGTAACCCCAAGGTCTAGAGTTATTAGCATTCGAGTTACTTGTTGAGTAGTACTCTGGAAGTTTTATATATGCAATTTTATCATAAAGAGTAAGCTGTTTATTAAAGTGAGGTAACGGAGTGTTGATTCCACTCTGCTCTGCTTCATAAAGATCATTGTAACAAGTATATATATTTCTAAGGAGTTTTAGACCCCATAATGTGGAGTGGGCATCATACCAATGTTTAACTTCATGACCTAATAATGGTGCGAAATTTAGGAGGTCTTTATAACACTCATCGTAAGGCTTTTTTAAGTCAACAGCTCTTATGAAATCATCATTTTCAAGAGAGTTCAATTGAATGCATTGGCTAAAAAAACAATATGAACCTGCAGTGTTATAATTTGGTAGTGATTTAATTTTGTTTGTAATTCCTGTTTTTTTTTCAAGATAGCTCATAAAAATCAACACCAATGTTAGATGGCTAAATAATATGACTTATAAATGACGGCTCAATGTCATGATTGGGTCTTGTAAATAGCTTGAGGATGATGAGATTGAATATTGTAGACAATGTTATTTGCCGCACACAGGGCAGCGCCCGCCAGTTCTTGGTGCAAAGTTAATAGTGTTTATGCTTCCTT
>JBOFCV010000347.1:0-2736 GCA_051646305.1 Turicibacter sp. | reverse complement strand
AATTAACATAAGGTACAAAGATTGTAATGTTTATAAAAGTCATGAAGCATATTCCTAAAATAATCCATAAATTTCTTTTTAATGTTAAACTCATTAATATTCCTCCCATTTAAGTTTTTTAATAACTAGATTAACTCATCTTACATATCACCACATTATGGAAAAAGTGTTTGGATATCTCAAAAAAATTTAAAAACTTATATAATTTACCGGATTATCTACACTATTGGTAGGTAACACTTCATGCTAATTATTATTTATAAAATTGCGCTCTCTAAAGATAGTCAATTTTGTTGAACCCACGGGACAATATACTTTTAAAATTAGGCCTTTTAGACTTCATTGTTGTTTTAATATGTTTTAAAGATTGTGTTTTATATATTTTTTTTCCAAGTAATGTATAATAATATTAGTGTAACTAGGATTATATATTATGAAATTAGTTAGAGGTGGAATTATGGAATACTTTAATTAGTGCTCTTTATCTTTTAATGATGCTTATCACTATTGTTCGTGGATTTTTGCATGTAACTAATCGAATATCGCAGCCTAAAGAACTTAGAGCAGAAATAAATAACTGGATAGCTTTTACTACTTAACTCAATCAAAAATAGCACCATAAAAAAAACGTGATAAATGATTTTCCATTTATCACGTTTTTTTATTTGTTTAGACTTTATTTATTCAGCTACTTTTTCCGCTGTTTCACTCTCAGTGTTCACCTCTTCAGGCGTCACTTCAGTTTCGACTTCAGATTCTGATTCTTCAACCGTCTCGTCTACTTTGTTTTCATCTTCTACAACGTCTTCAGTGGGTTCTTCTAGCGTACTATCTGTTTGTTCTTGTTCTAAGTCTTCTGTTTCAAAAACGTCATGCGTTTCATTTTCGATAGCATCGTCTTCTGGAACAGGGGTTTCATCTATTTCAGGTGAAATATTGTCATTTAAATTTAAAGAATCATCAGGCGTGCTACTTGTAAATAAATTTTTAATCCAGTTCATTAAGTTTTTGAATAAATCACTAAACCAATTTAGGATATTTTCGAAAAAACCAGACTCTTTAAGTTTAATACCAGCATCTTTTAAGCTATTAGAAATGCTATCCCCAATATTTTGCATCGTATCTTTAATGTCTTTATAGTCAATATCTAAGTCATTCACATCTTCCATTAAACTTAACACTCGCGCATTCGTTTCTTCGCTTAATTCAACGCCGTAATTATTTGTGACGTTAATAATAATTTCTTGAATTTGAGTTGAGTTCGGTGAATCTTTGATAACTTGTTGTTTAATATCATTAATGATTCCTGACGCTACATTTGATGAGTCCCCAGTTGAATCGATATCATTGTCAGAACTATTTAAGATATCATCCGCGACTTCTAACGTCGTATCGATCTCTTCTTTGGCAACAACCTTATTTTCTTCAGATAAACTTTCACCCATAATTTCTTCTATCCCTGCTAAGATCCCTGCTAAAGCAGATTCACCCGTTACCATAAATGGCGCAGAAATCGTCACGTTACAGTTTAAAATACCAGATGTAATTAAAGCATTCGCAAACATCTCGTTTGTCACTAAACTAACATTTTTAGAAGAAACATCAATTCCGCCTTGATTTGTTAACTTCACGTAAGCTGATGAGTACCAACCCCCTGTGTAGTTATCAAGCGCATTTGGTGCTAATCCTAATTGTTTGATTGCTGTTTCATTGTCAACATAAATGGCATCCATATCCGTTGGGACACCAAAATAAACGCGTAAGGCCAATTCTTCACTATCAGTTAAGCTTGAACCGAAAGATAAGATTTCGCCTTGACGATACTCCCCTGAGAATGAGTTTTTAGCAGATGCTGTGGTTGGAGAACCAAGTCCAATCACAACCATTAATGCGAATACGACGTATATAAATAAAAATTTTTTCTTCATCATTTAGCCCTCTATTTTTCAAAATTTTATCTAGATAATTAAGATTCCCATCATAATATCTATTTTTTTCTAGTACAATAAATGATATTCTACCATATTTTAATAAAATATTGAATAAAAATGTTTTGATCAGAAAACGGCCCTCGGTTTAAACGGTTTTGTTAAATATAAAGCAACAATGGTTTTATCCAGTGCGAGTAAAGAGAAATGTGGGATAAATCAAAGATAATCAGGATATAAAATTAACACCATCTCAAACAAAATAGATAAAAAGATGTACCATTCTAAGATTCACTTAGAGCGTACATCTTTGCTTTTTGTAATGACGAAGTATTAGCCACCAAATAAAATTTTATTTTTCTTGTATTAATTTAATGTTTTCATCAAAAGTATAAATAATATCATCCACTGAATAGTTTAAATGAAGTGTTAAATTTGAATCTTTAGATAATTGTTTAGGAATTATTTTACTAATCAGAGGAAGCGTATGCTCCTGTTTATTAAATAGTTCACCTGTTGTAAATTCAAATACAACCTCATCATCAAGCATTAATTCAAGACGAATGCTATTGATAGTTCCACTTGTTTGCTTTTCGAAGTAATAAGACTCGGGGATATAAAAATAACCATCGCCGATCAGAATATCAAAATTAGTCAACGCCAATTGTTCAGTATGAAAATTGAACGTATATTCTTCAGGAAGTGACTGACTCTCCTTGTCACCAAATGAACAAGCAGCTAAAGATAAAATACTCAGGGTAAATAATAGACCGATATTTTTTAGTTTTCGCATAAGTATCATCCTTCT
>JBOFCV010000337.1:0-19559 GCA_051646305.1 Turicibacter sp. | reverse complement strand
ACCGCTCCGGCACCAGGTGCAGCCGGTGTTCCAATTGAGGCGATTAAAGCAAGAACCGCAATTAAGACGATGCTTCCAAATGTGACTTCATAACCAGCACTTGAGGCGATGAAAACTGCTGCAATAACTTGCATGATCGCCGTTCCGTTCATATTGATTGTCATACCAAGTGGTAAGATGAATGACGCTAACTCATCATTAACACCTAATTCATCAACCGTCGTTTGTGTGTTTAACGGTAGAGTTGAAGCAGATGAAGACGTTGAGAATCCAAATACAGCAACCTTAGCGATTTTTTTAACGAAAGGCATTGGGTTTAAGCGCGTCATGATGAAGATGAATAAAGCATATCCGACCACTAAGAATAGTAATAATGAAGCGACTACGGTTAAAACATAAGCTAGAGCAGGTTTTAAATGTTCAACCCCATAGATAGCAAACGTGCGCGTGATTAAGACAAAGATTGCAAAGGGTCCGAATTTTGTAATTAAGAAAGTTAAGAACACCGTAATGATTTTGTTAACATCTTCTAAGATTTTCTTTAAGACACTAATTTGATCACCTAAGTGGTTAATGGATAAGCCAGTGACAACTGCTAAGAAGACGATTGAAAGAATATTTCCGTTTGTAGAGAAAACAGATGTCATATTATTTGGAATGGTTTTAACAAAGATTAATAAAGGATTGCTTCCAGTTGTTCCTGATTGAGCTGCCATGTTTTCAATGCTTACTTGGAAGATACCAGCGTTGTGAGCGATTAATCCAATCACACCCGCCATTAATAAAGCAAAGACTGAAGTTGCAAAGAATCCACCGATTGTTTTACCTGAAATACGTCCAAGTTTTTTTGTATCTGAGATTTTGCACATCGCAAGGGCGATTGATGTAAAGACCATGGGTACAATAACAAGTTGCATGGCATTTAAGAATAATTGACCGATGATATAGAATAATCCAAAGGCATTTTGTCCTGCTTCCACACTAATATCTTGGAATAAGAAGTTGTTAATAGTTGTCCAGACGCTTTGATTACCTGCTTGTAATAAAGACTCACGAAGGAATAAGAATCCTGTTCCGACTAAAAGTCCAGCCCCTAAAGCCAAAGCCATGTGAATCGCTAATTTATTTGATTTGTTTTTTGAATTCATCGTATCATCTCCTAAGTTATTTGATGATAGGTCCCACTCAAAGCATATTGCTTTAAAATATGAAAAAAGCCTTAATATCTGATTAGACATTAAGGCAAAAGTACGAGTATAAACATGCAATTGCTTTAAAAAGCAATCTGACATGGTTATAAAAAGATTCATATTTTTCCTTAACAGTTTCACAGAACTATTTTAAAGGGTTCCTATTGTTAATAACTATATAAAAATATGAACGGAATGTCAATTGAAAATGTCGAAAATTGAGAGAAAAAGAAGGTGGAATGTATAAATAGGATATATATTCCAAAAGTTAAATGGTGTATGCTAGATAAAATAACATAGCAGGCATAAAAGATAAGGAAAATCAATAAAATGAAATAAGCGTACTAATAAGGGTAGGGGGTAGCTGATAACAATGGAAAAACCAAGTACATTAGATTTTAAGGGAATTATTTTAGGTGGTTTCATCAGGAATGGACTTGTTTGTTTTGGGTATGGTATTTTGTTTTTTGTCATGACGGCAGGTGTCTATTATGGGTGGCGTGTGATAAATGATCAAAGTGAGGTTTCGATGATTGTGCAATACTTAGTATGGGGCAGTATTTTTATTCTCGGAAGCCTTGGGTTTAAAATGATTTATGAAGCGATTCATCATCTTCTTGATTTAAGACGATTCATGTTTCAAGCAGATATTCAAATCACAGGAAATAAAAGTAGCCGTGAGATGTCTGCAGATAGTATGCTAGATAAAATGAAGGATGAAGGTATCTTGTATGTGAATAAAAATGTGATGATTACAACAAATTATTTAGTTATTCTAAAACATGATCCCACAATTTATCATTTAAAGCATTTGGTTGCTGCATATAAGGAAGTTGCTGATCTTAATCCAGAAGATCGTGGGAAAAAATATGAGAACAAAATTATAAATTTCAAATTTAATAAAACAAATAAAGTGGTGTACTGTACATCAATTGCTGAAGCGAATGATTTACTAGAAGTGATAAAAAATTGCGGGAAAACAATTTATCCGGGACGCGATTCATTTGTTGCCAATATTAAATAATAAGGCTCCGTTATACGCCAAGCACTAAGGACGACTGTTTTAAAAACTTAAGTTTTTTGTTTAATAGAGATGCGATCCTTCTTGTTCAAACGCTTTGATACAAAGATTGACTATAGTCCTGTTAAAATTTTCGACAAACGAAAATTAAACAGGGCTAATATAATAGTCAGAAAACGACTATAGTCTTACTATTGCACCACAGGCACTAAGGACGACTGTTTTAAAAACTTAAATTTTTTGTTTAATAGAGATGCGATCCTTCTTGTTCAAACGTTTTGATACAAAGATTGACTATAGTCCTGTTAAAATTTTCGAAAAACGAAAATTAAACAGGGCTAACATAATAGTCAAAACACGACTATAGTCTTACTATTGGACTTTATTGTTGTTAGAGGATGATTCAAATTAAATAATAGGGCTGGTAGGAGTTAACTTTCTAAATGATTTTAAATCTGAAATATTTAAACGGATGACGATTACTTTGGCTTGTTGATAGTAGGAAAACAAAAACAAAAGCTTTCAGAGCTAATAATAATTTAAGTAGGGATGATTAACTAATCGTTCCTACTTTTTTTGATTCTATCCTATTGAATGGCCGATAAATCAAAGGGATGCGATAATTTATAAAATTTAATGAAAGGCTATCTCTTTGTTTACTAGTGGCACGCTTGAGTGTTGATTATAAAGCTGTAACACTCAGTTTTATCAATAGTTAAAGGGAAGAGTTTGAATAGAGTATGGGAATCTAACAAGTAGCAAAATTAGTTACTTCAATTGAGGGAATATCTTCAAAGGGTGTATCATTGGTAATTTGTCGAATTTCTGATATAATAAAGAAATATAAAAAAAAAGTTAAGTGAAAAACTAAGATTCTTTGATAGAGGGTAACGAGGTTTTAGTTAAAGTAAACTTAAATTTAATGATAAAAGATGTGATGGTGACAAACTGTTACACTTTAATGAAGTAGGGACTCTGTTAATGAATAGGGTTGTTTTTTATTTTTTGGTACAGGAACTTAAGCGGATTTAAATTTGATGATTGATAGTAAATGATTCATTTTTTAGAATTTCTTATTTCTAGTGTTTTCCTTTTAAGGGGAAGCATTGATTTGTACAGATTTAATAACAACAAAAAAGATTAACAATACAAAAAATAGAAGGAGCGTGATTTAGATGTTAGTTGATTTACATATGCACACATTTTATTCGGATGGATCACTTTCTCCTAAACAGGTTGTAAAAGTGGCACAAGAAAAAGGTCTTGGGATGATTTCAATCACAGACCATAATGCAATTGATTCACATAAGGAAGCTAAAGAGGCGTGTGATGAAGCGGGAATTCGTTTTATTAAAGGGGTAGAACTGGACTGTTTATACGGAAACCGTACGGTTCATGTCTTAGCTTATAATTTTTCCGAAAATGATGAATTTATGGCAATGGTTAATAAATCTCGTTTTGAATTAGATCATATCGGAGTTCGTTTGATAGAAAAAATGGAAAAAGATTACGAGCAAGTGTCAATGAGCGATTATGAAACATTTACATTTGATAAGTCTAAAGGTGGCTGGAAAGGAATTCATTATTTACATGAGTTGAACTTAACAGATTCGCTGATTGATGGAATGAAATTTTATCGTGAGTATGGATGTGATCATTCAACGTGTGATTTTCCAACAGTTGAAGAGGCGTGTCGTTTGATTCATGAATGTGGTGGCGTTGCAGTTTTGGCTCATCCAGGTAAATATTATGGAAGAAGTGCATTTGAAGAAGTTCAAGCTGCATTTGAAGATTTACGATTAAAAGGAATTGATGGAATTGAGTGTTATTACCCGATTCATAGTCCCTATTTAACTGAAGTATGTGTCAAGTTCTGTGAAAAATATGACATGATTAGAACAGTAGGTGGCGATTGTCATGGTGAGTTCTTAAAAAGAAATCCAGATACGTATAACATGGGATGCGTAAAAAAAGATATCGATGAATTACATTTAAAGTTCATAAAATAAATGCCAAAAGGTAGGAATCGTGAGTTCAAAAACTTATGATTTCTACCTTTTTTATGTGATTAAATTATTTTACCCGTAAGTGTGATTTTAATAACTGTTTAGCACCTAAAATGAGCCAGATAATAATTAATAGATGTCTTAAATGCAGGCGGATTTCTAGCCCGTGTGTGTTCATGAGGGTGATAAAGACGAGCATATCTTTAGCGGCGTGGGCGATCATAAGTGGAATGATGCTTTGATATTTAAATAAGAAATAGAAGTTAACAGATGCACTTAAAGCGATGGCGATAACGATAACCTGCCAATTAGATACGTTGTAGTTTACATGAAGCACGCCAAATAATAAACAAGTGATTAGAATACAGATACAGCAGTTAAATAGTTTGTATTTATGCTTGCTTAGCGTGGTTAACAGGCTGTAAATAACAAAAAAGAAGAAGAGCTTAAAGAGTTCTTCACCCACCCCAACAAACATGTATTTAATCAGTTGATTAGTAAAATAGCCAGGTGAAAAGTCATATTGGAAGCGACTTAAATTTTGTGGATCAGACACACTGTAAAATTGAATCGTCAGTGATTGGAGAAATTGTGAAACAATCATGATCGAAATGGAATTGAAGATGATTTGGCTATACCCGGTCCCAATATTTAAGTACTGTTTGGTTTCTTTGGAAGCAAGTGTCAGTGCCATAATTAAAAGCAAGGCATTACAAAGAATTCCTTGTGTGAGTCTTAGTGTCGGCGTTTTGAATATTGGAAAGAAATAAAGTAAGAACGCCAAGGTGACGATCACGCTAAACATCAATCTCCTGTTTGTAACGGGTATCTCATTAATGCCATTTTTAAATGAATAATTCATCATATCCTCCCCTTAAATCGTTATCTTTAGTGCTGTGAGACTTTGTATTGATTTTTTAAATACCCGAATTAGTGGAAAGTGTTCCCACCTTCTTAGGAATTTTAAATGTAAGCGTAGTCATTTTTATTGTATAGACGGTAAGGACAACAACAAAGTCTAATAGTATTTAATCTTTTAATCGTATTCTTGATTTTAAAGATTTAGCACTGAATATTTAGGGAGAGTGAAACATGATAAAAGTTATCAAAAATATGGTAATTATGACAAAGGGTAGGTTTATATTGAATATACTTAAAAGGATAAAGGATGTTTTAAAGATAAGGGGGGATTGTTGTGAAAGGCATTTTAATTTACTTTAGTGGAACGGGGAATACGAAGTATGTAGGGGAGTTAATTTGTAAAGCGTTTCAACAAAATAAATGTGACATACAGATGTATTCGATGGAGGAATCCTTTGATGTTTTACCGGATACGTATGATTTTTTAGTGCTAGGATTTCCAAAGTATTATGAGTATCCACCGCTTGAATTTATAAAAAAAGTAAAAGAGAAAATTCCAAAAGCTAATCGTGAGATTAAGGCGATGATGTATTGTACACAATGTGGCCCGACGAAGGTTCCAGCACAAGAATTGACTAACATCTTACAGAAAAAGAATCATATTGTTTTCTCAACGGGACTATTTGAAATGGCTAATAATTTTTTCTTAATGAAGGTTTTTCCGCCAACGGAAGATTTTGAAATTAGCATTCGGAATCAAAATGTGAAAGCAAAAGTTGAAAAGATGGTGCATCTTTTTTTAAGGGGTGACTCACATTATGAATCGATGGGAATTGTGACCGACACGTGTTGTAACGTGTTTGTGCGAGCTTATGTTAAATTAATTCCAGGGCAAGTAAAAAAAATAACAACTTCGGATAAATGCAATCACTGTGGAAAGTGTGTTGTTCAGTGTCCCATTCAAAATATCACCATGGAAAAAGAGGGGCCCCGTCTTAAAGAAAATTGTATGATGTGCATGAGATGTCTAAATGGGTGTCCGGTTAATGCGTTTAAATATAAGGGAGAAACCATGCCGCAATATGGAAAGTTAAAAATGAAAAAATAAATGACAGATAATAGGTGTGGATAACTTGGTGAGGGATTTCTTAAGTTAGAGGGTGGCGTTGTATGTAAGGTTAATTTTTATAACGTGTAAAATAATTATTTTGAAAATAATGGAGAGGATGGAGAATATGAGATACCAACATATTGTGTTTGATATCGATGGAACATTAATTGATACAGAGGCTGCCGTATTATCATCATTGCAACAAACGCTATTGCAATTACAACAGAAGCACGTTGAAGTTAAAAATTTAAGAGCTGTACTTGGGATTCCGGGTGAAAAAGCTTTAGAAAAATTAGGGATCGAAGATGTACAAATAGGGAATAAATGTTGGAATGAAAACTTCCAAAAACAAATGAATTCTATCACTGTGTTTGAGGGGATAGAGCCTATATTAAAGACATTGAAAGATCACGCTTATACACTAGGAATTATCACTTCTAAAACGCGAGAAGAATACAAGCATGATTTTGTGATCTTTGATTTAAGTGAATATTTTGATTACGTGATTTGTGGTGATGATAGTGTGCGCCATAAACCATATCCAGAGCCGATGACGGTTTATCTAAAGCGAAGCGGAGCAAAAAAAGAAGAGGTTTTATATATTGGAGATAGTCTCTATGATATGCAGTTTGCAGATGCGGCAGGTGTTGCGTGTGCGTTAGCTTTATGGGGATGCCATGTCATTGAACACGTTAAAGCAACGTATTATCTAAATCAACCGAAGGACATTTTAAATCTATTAGAGAGGAAAATGAATCAGATAGAAGAAGTGCAACCTTGGTTAAGTTGGGCGGTAGAATTACAATTTATAGCACAAGTTGGCTTAACCTATTCTAAAGATAATTTTGATCTTGAGCGATTTGAACGTGTTAGAGAGATTGCTGCCCAAATGTTAAGTGTTAAAACAGGTTTATCTTTGGACCACGTGAAAAATGTATTTTGTAATGAAACAGGATTTCAAACACCCAAATTGGATACGAGAGCTGTAATCATTGAAAATGATAAGATATTACTTGTAAAAGAGACCAATGGGACCTGGTCTTTGCCGGGCGGTTGGGTCGATGTTAATCAATCGATTAAATCAAATATCATAAAAGAAGTAAAAGAAGAAGCGGGATTAGATGTCATGCCGCTTAAATTGATTGCCGTTCAAGATAGAAATAAGCATAATAGTCCGATTTATGCGTATGGTGTATGCAAAGTCTTTGTATTATGTGTGATGTTGGGAGGACAGTTTGAAAAGAATATCGAAACAATTGAAAGTAACTTTTTCTATATGGATGAGCTTCCTCATCTTGCTGTTGAAAAAAATAATGAAAGTCAAATTAGAATGTGTTTTGAAGCTTATAAAACAAAAAACTGGGAAGTCATATTTGATTAAATGATTTTATTCAAAAAAAAGATAATCTGAACGTTTGGATTATCTTTCGGTACCTTAAAACTCCCACGGTTGAAACAATAGGTGTTTGTCGGCTAATTCATAAAACTCGTAAGAAATATTCCAGTAATTTGGAGTAGATTCTACGAGTTTTCTTTTTTGGGGATGAATTATTAAAGTTTATTTCCAATGGCAAATGCAATGACGCTATAGGTTTCATATAGAAAATAAAAGCATGTACTCATAAGGATAAGGGCGCTGATGACTTTTTCACCGCCAGCTCCCGTTTTGAAATTTGCTAATTTGAATTTCTTTTTATACGGGTAAAACAAACTAACACCTTGATGGGTAAATAAATCAAGCATAATATGGGAAGTGTGCCCAATCATTAATCCCAGGATAATGATAATGAACATCTCGTTTCCAACATTTAAAAGTGGGGAAAGTGAGGCGATGAGTATAAAAAGAAAAATAGATAATAAGCTATGCGTTGCCGTTCTGTGCTTGAATCGTTTTGTCATTAACCGGGAAATAAACGGAAGTAGTTTGCTAATGTGGGATGAGCGCATATCGATATCGGGTAATAGTGATCCGACGACAGCGGCAGTGCAAAATAGGGTGATTAAAAAGAGTTTTGAGAATAAATTTGCGTGCTCATAAAAGCTTCCGATAAAGAGGTGGTGGGTCAGTAGCCCGCAAAGAAGTCCACCTCGTTGGTGAGTTGCGGCGGTCATATTTTGTGTTCCTCCTGGTGAATTGTCTAAGTTGTTTTCATAAGTAAAGGTACGAATATTAGTTCGATAGTTATTATACCTTATTTTTGTCGAAATTTGTAAGAATATAGACGTGGAATATATAGGGAATTAAAATAAAGATAATCGATGAACTTTTATTTTTGAAAATGAAGCAGTAAATGAGAGAAAAAAGATATAATTGTGAAAAAAAATTCAAAAATATTGACAAAATTCGACACGGTTGGTAATATTTAAATTAGATAGAATTTTTTTTCACAAAGGAGTATAGAAAATGAAAAATATAAAATTTAGTTTTATGGTTTTAATGTTATCAGTCATTTTAGCAGCATGTGGAAATACAACAGAAGGTAAACAAGAAACGACTGAGCCGACAGCACCTGAATCAACTACGGTTGATACAACGTCTCAAGCATCGGCAGAAGTTGAAGTTTCAGATTTAGATTGGAATGCAACACCTGAATTAGGAATTGTTAAAGGTGATTATTTTAAAGAAGAAGAATTATTCCGTCAAGGTCATTTAGCAACGTTAGAAGTTGTTGTGAATGATGGGGAATTTGTAGCGATTGAATTTAATGAAACAACTCGTCCTAATTACTATATTAAATATTACCAAGATGTTCCAAAACGTTTATCTGAATACAATTTTAGTATGGGAGAAGCAAAAGGAGCCGCTTGGATTCAAGGTGTTTTAGGTGTTGAAAAACAAATGCTTGAAACTCAATCGTTAACAGGTGAATTTGATATTGTAACAGGGGCTTCAAACTCAGTAAATCAAGCGATGCTTCCATTAGCAGAAAAAGTGGTGAGTCAATTAGACAAGACTTCAACTCAAAAGTTCTACTCAATTGCAGAGGACTTAGGTGGTGGATTAACGGGATATTTAAAAGTGGTAATTGATGAAGAAGGGCAAATTATTTCTTGTCGTTACGATGAAATTTTTGCTGCAACACCTGATCAAATTGAAGATCCAGCTTTAAAGAAACACTACCGTACATCTAAATATGAAAGTGTTGAATATTCAGAGCCATCACGCATTGGATTCAACGTTCAAATGGATGCATTAAATGAAAAAGTAGTAGAAACACAAAACATGTTAGATTTAACAGGATTACCTGCAATCGAGGCAACTGGTGATTATGGTAAATCTGGTTATACAGAACGCAATACAGCATGGGATAACTATTTAGCATTAGCTGAAAAATTATTAACTGAAATGAAAAATGATGGTGTCATTAAATAATTGATGTATGAAGTGATAAAAAGTAGCTCAGATTTATTTCGAGCTACTTTTTATTTGTTTTATAAAATGTAAAGTTTAAATAAAGGAGTCATAGGCGTATAGTTTGACAAAAGAACAAAGGGGGGATGGCTATGCATGAGCCATTAGAATTTGTCAGGCCGTATTATCAGATGAAGGATATCATGCATGATTTATCACACATAAACCGAGTTTTAAATGAAGTTGAAAAATTAATCAGGGGACAAAAAGATGAGGTGGACCAAGTTGTTATAACATATGCAGCTTACTTTCACGGATTTATTTATTCACATGAAAGTGAGATTTTTAAGTGGTTAAGTTAACAAAAGTTGAATCAAGAAACAATTGAGAAAATAATGGAGATTGCTTGGGAGTCGTAAAAGATGAGCAAACCTCAAACGTTGGAAGCTAAGATTTTACATGATGCCCATATGAGTGAAGGGGGGGGCAAGACGTTTCTAATTGTGAAATCATTGATTACAGGTTCGGTTAGAGGTCAATCATTGGAGGAAACCATTGATTATATTGAAACTCATTTGCTTCATAAAGGGCAGTGTTATTTAGCAGAAGCACAAGAAGTGTTTTATCAGCAACAAGTTTTTACAAAAATATTTATGGAAGATTTAAAAAAGGGACTCGATAAAGGGATGGAGACCTTAAATTTTTATTAACATCAAAAGTTTGGAATGTTTCATTAAAAAGGAATCAATCGATTGTGTTGATTCCTTTTTTAATAAAGAAAAAATTAATCACCATTTTGTAAATTATGGTAAAATAATGAAAGGTAGTTAGGGGGAGATTGTAATGAAAAAAAGTTTGCTAATTGTTTTAACTTTAATGGGTTTAATGGGGTGTCAATCGACGCCAAAGGCTGAAGAAATCAGTAAAAAATCAGAAGTAGAAGTTCCTGAGGTTGAAGAAGACGAGACTGACTTATTAGAGCCACAAATAATGTTTCAACTGGATGAGTTACCTCAAGCACAACTGCAATACTTGAACTATTTAGGACGCGATGAAGCGTATGATGTTTATTATTCTACACCGTATGATAACAATATGGGAAACGCGGATGAGTTGGATAGTCAGTTCATGTTTTATTTTACAACCCCTTCAACTTTTGATGTGATGATAACAGGTGAAATGGAATTCTTATTATCACAAAAGATTAAGTTAATAAACGATAAAATTTATGTGATGAACCCAGATTATATAATTGAGATAGCTAATCAATTTAATGACATTCAAACGATTGAAATGCCTGTGCAAATTGCAAGTGAAGAAAATCTATATGGATATGACGTATCGGATAACTTATCGCAATTTATTTATAGTAATAACGACGGACTGTGGTTTTTAGAAAGTAAAGAGGCAGCTCCTGTTTTATTGCGTGAACCACTAAAGTTTGAACCGAATCCATTAATTGAATTTGGTTATTATCAAAGCCCAACGTTTATTAATGAGTCACAGGATGTAATCGTTGATGTCGGAGCATACGAGGGATCAGCAGGTTATGTTTTCTGTGAGTTAAATAAGTTAACTTGTGATGAAGAGGCATCGGGAACGCAACAGGATTTGCAAGATTTAGCTCAAAACAAACAGTTTTTACAGGTGGCGACAAACACAGGTGGCTATATCCCATGGCAATATCATTGGGTTGATCTTAAAAGTAAGACATTATTAGATGAGTTACCGGTCGAGTTTTTAGTAGAATCGGGAGAAATGCGCCAAATTGATGATTATTTGCAGTTAGGGGATCTCATGTATTTTGCTGTTGGAACGCGAGATGAGCTGAAGTTTTTACCGAAGTATATAGATATTGAAGTGTATCAAATGGAAGACGATAGAACGTTAAGTTATATAAAACAGCTAGAACGAGTAGACGATATTGCCTTGAGCTTAATCGGTGCAACACCAGAGGGCAATGTGATTTATTCGCAAGAAAACTATGATCCAAAAACTTCATCAGGGCATTTAGAAATTCATATGACACGTTAACCGAAACAATAAGGGCGGATTATGATTGAGTACTAAGCCTTCTTGATATTTTGGTTTAATCATTTTCATTAAAAAAGGAATCAATCGATGAACGGTTGATTCCTTTTTTAATGAAGAAGCAATTAATAACAATCCGATAATCAAGCAAGAGATTGAAACATGAAGTTAGTTCATTTGTTTTATTTGGAAAATTAGTGAATCAGGATTAATGAAAAGGTGATATTTATCGTCCAACCAGGTCATAAATAGTTTCAATTGTTCTGGTGTGAGGTATTGGATAATAAAGTTAATATCATAAAGGACATTCTCAAGTGTCATAATCCGGTTGTTGATGGGATCGTAAGGCAGCTCTAATTTTCCAGTATGATACAAATGTTCCAAATATGATTTTAGTAATGCAGGGTATTGTAGGGTTTGATTTCGATCTCGTCTTGATAATTGGTCAAATGTAAACTTTTGTTTTCTGAAAAAAATCGGGACAAGGGACCTGTTAATTTTTAAATCCCCATCGTATTTTAAATCAGCATAAATGTAATCTAACAATTTTACGTTTAACTGTTTGACATGAACGTCAGATGGTTTGTAAAAAACTTGTTGTTTTGAATCATAGTACAGAACCGGATTGTTATTTTCTCGATTGCTGTAACTCGTTTTTCTAATTTCGATATATGTTTTGAATAATGACTTTGCAACGTTGAACTCATCTTTGGGTAATTGGACGGTATAAAGAACTTGGTTAACTGTTGCGGGTGAGCTTGTTACAACGCCAGTTTGCCAGGTAATAATTTGAAATTTTGGCAAAAGGGTAGCCTCCTTTTAAAAAACGTTGTAAAGATTACTAATTGCTTCAGTAACATGATATGAAAGATGGGGGGAGATAAATGAATGAAGTTGATTATTTTTTTCTATTTAATTTAAGAAGGTTCATCACCACGGATGGGAGAGGGAATTGTAAGTATGATTTGTAAATGAGTTCCCATTTGTAATAGTCGAATTTTTTGAATTAAATAAACAAGTAACCTCGAATAGGTGTCAACTCCCTTTTATGGTGAGGAGTCTTTAAGAAAATACCCCGTACGATAAAAAGGGATCTATCAAAAATGATAGAGCCCCTTTGTGTTTTATTTTTTTATATCGACAACAAGATAAGGTTGGAGTTGGAATGGTTTGGGTGCGATATTGCGATCTTTCCACATGTAAAAGAAGCGTTCAAGTGGCATGATAGAGTAACCATCTTGCCAGTGATCAGATGTATCATATGAATCGGCAAAAATTAAAATATCATCGCCAATTGTTGGTGTTCCGTTGTTATCATAACCGATAATTGTGACCCAATGACCATCCCAATCTCCCCATTCAACCATGATGGGACGACCGGCATTTAAGTGATGGGTTAACCATGTAACAAAGTATGAATCTTTTGCATCTTCAACAAATAATTCTGTTTCATCACTGTTTTCTGAGGCATAAAGGGCTGAAGATGAGAATGGTTTAGGTAAATTTCCAATGTCAGAAGGAGAGACACCATCTTCTTCAGTTAATAAATTATCTTCAGCGTAATCAGATAGGTAGCTTGATTCAATTACCTCAAAATCATCTAGATTATTAAAAAAGTTAACCATCTCAGCCACGTTAGTTCCAAATTCAAAGAAATTATTGGCACTACCTGGCAAAGCGCCTTCTGTGTCCTCATCGACTGAAGCTGACATCTCAATGGCGATATCCATTTCAGTTAAATCGGTTTTACCAAAGTGCCATAATGTCATTAAGGCAGAAGCTGGTCCGCACGACCATTCGGTTGTTTGTTGCATCGTTTTAAATGAAGAAATTAGGGTTAATTGTTCATCTGAATTCATACGATAGAAATCAGGGTTAACAAAATAACGAGAGTTTTCATTGTCGCCCCCAAAGGCAGCTCCATCAGCACCACCATATTCATCAAAATCGTCCCCCTCAATAAATTCAGGTTTATCCTTAATAATTGATGACATGTCTTGAGATAAGACTTGAGTTTCCAAAGATTCAACGTATGGGTCGTTTTGTTTGTTTTGACAAGCAGTTAGGGTAAAGGTGATAACTAATAATGCAAGTGTGATAAATTTTTTCATGTGTTGGCCACATCCTTTCAGATACATTTAAAAGAGGAGACACATTAAAAACTTTCAAAAAGTTTAGTATTTTTAAACTATATGAGTAAAAAAATAATATTTAAAAATATTTTTCAGTTTGAAAACTTTATTCTATATCGTCTTTTTTAAATTTTATAGGGTTTTTATCATGTATATATGAGTTTTTATCCCAAAATCTATCATAATATATAATTTACTGGAAATCAATAGGAAATAATACTAAACTTTCAAACATACAGTATAAGTAAACAAGTAGTGTGTTTTATTAATGATTAAATTAAATAGATTTATAGAAGTTGTTATTAGTTAAAAGGAAGAAATAAAGTGAAAACTCTCACGCTATTCCCTTTAATAGTACAAATAGTTTGTGATAAAATAGAAGATAATACAAATCAATAGAGACCTTAAGAAAATTTGAAAGGGGGAGGTTGTCAATGAATACTAATTATCACGATTATTATTGGAGTAAACTTGATAATGTAGCAAAATTATATTCACTTGTTTCAAGTTCTAAAGCAACAAACGTGTTTCGATTTTCAGCAAAAATGAGTGAACAAGTAGAACCTACCCTTTTAGCACAGGCCATCGAAGCTGCACTGCGTGACATGCCATCATTTAAAGTAAAACTAAGAGCGGGTTTGTTTTGGTATTATTTTGAAATGAATAATGCAAAACCAAAAATTCGTGAAGACTATACGTATCCGTGTTCCAAAATCACGAAATTTACAAACAGCGGTTATTTATTTAATATAACTTATTACGAACAACTGATTCATTTAGAAGTCTTTCATGTGTTGGCCGACGGCGCAGGAGCCATGCAATTTTTCAAACTTATTTTGTTTTACTATTTGCGTGCCCTTCATCCAGAACAAATTCCCAATACTCTAAATTTAGTTGACGAAGGTCGCTCTCAACAAGCTTTAGATGAAGATAGTTTTAGAAAAGTATCTTCTGATACAAAAGCAAAAATTGTACCAAGTGCAACCAAATCATATGAAGTGGATGGGGTGAGAAAAAATTATCCCGAATTAAAAGTCATTCATGGGATAATGCCTGCGCGTGACGTTGTGAGACTTGCAAAAGAAAAAGGGGTCACCTTAACGGGGTATTTAGCAGCTCTATTAATTTACTCAATCTATATTCAAAATTTTAAATTTTCAAAGGATAAGTCACAGATTTCTGTGTGTGTTCCGGTTGACTTGCGAAATCAATTTGATTCAAAAACAATCAGAAACTTTTTCGCCAACATGACTTTAACGCTTGATATGACTGATAATATGACGTTTGATGATATTTTAGTTAAGGTGTCACAACAGTTAATTGAGGAGCAAAATGTGGACGCGATGAGTGCCAAGATTCATGATCATGTGAGTGCTCAGGAAAATGTGGCGATTCGATTTGTTCCATTATTTATAAAAGATATGGTGATGCGTTATATTTATCGCCGTGCGGATAAAGGATTTACAACGACACTTTCTAATTTAGGGCGTGTGATGTTACCGGCTGAAATGGCTCCGTTTGTTGAAGAATTTAGGGTTATGATTTCGGTTACGCCACATCAGCCGCTTCGTAGTTCTGTTTGTTCGTTAGGAGATAAGCTTGTTTATAGCTTCTCATCTGCACTTGAAGAGACAGATGTTCAAAAGTTTTTCTTTAGATTCTTACAACAACAAGGAATCGATATTACGATATCGTCTAATGAGGAAATAAATTATGAAATATTGTCATAAATGTAAAATGAATATTCAAAATGATTTGATTCGTTGTCCACTTTGTAGTGAGCATCTTGAGGTTGTTGGAAATCCAGTGGCTCGTGATTACCCGATAAAATTTGCTAGAAAAAAAGGATTCCCAATTATTAGATTAACCTTGTTTATTGCGATGATTATTATTAGTTACTCATTGCTTGTTGGATTCTTTCAAAACTTTAATTGGCAATGGATTATTATCATTACGTGTGCGACGATTTATTTAGCTTTAAGTATTATTTTTAGTTTGAAAGTATCAAAAAATATTGGACCCATGATTGCCATGCAAGTCACGGCTCTTTCGTTACTTGCTTTCTTAATTGACTTTGTTTTAGGTTATTCAAAATGGTCCGTGAATTATGTTTTTCCAACAGCGATTATGATTGGAACGTTTATCTTAACGCTACTTGTTTTACTAAGACCTAAGAAATTCAAGGATGTTGTGATGTACCAATTATTATTAACTATACTAGGTGTTATCTCAGCTATTTTAGTGCTTTTCCATGTGGTAAGTTTTGAGTTTATCGCGGTGGTAGCGGGGTATTATTCAATTATTACCTTCCTTGGCATGTTTATCTTCGCCGATCGTAGAATGTTACATGAATTGAAGAAAAAGTTTCATTTTTAAATAGCTACAGTTAGTAAAAAAACCGTCAGGGTGACTTCGGAATGAAATCACCCTGACGGTTTTTTTTTGAAAGTAGGGCTAATAATGAAAACAAAGTGAAAACGTTATATAAAAAAATATCATCATTTAGTGTTTACAATATTTGGGTGCGGTGCTATAGTATCTCTAAGCTAATCAAAGCAAAAACTTAAATAGATTCAATCCAGGTTCAACGACCTGCTCTCTGGTAAAATTCGAAAAACTCTTGTTTTCAAAACCCGAAAACAAAGTGTTTCTTTATTTTCTGCGAGAGCAACCCAGTCGTTTCACCTTTATACCAATCCAGGTTCAAGAGGTAACTCTTCCGTAAAGTTCGAAAACACTTGTAGCTAAAAACATGCTACTGCGGTGTTCTTTACTTTCGTTCAGAGTTAAGCGCCTCTTTCACCTTTATACACAATCCAGGTTCACACCGCTGCTTTGCTATAAAGTTCGGTAAAGTCTACGTGATTAAAAACCAATCACTGCGTCATAGCTAATCTATCGTTTTCTGATTAGATAAACTTGATACTGACTAGTACTTTCCTTTCACTTTTAGGTCTGCTTGTTGAGTGATAACGAAACTTAGCAGTTACTTATCCTTTAGGGTTACGCAAAGCAACCCACGGTGTTCACCTTTATAATTACCTTATCAAGAGAAGTGGAGGGGCAGGCCCTGTGAAGCTTCAGCAACCAGTACATACGTACACGGTGCTAAATCCTACAGATTTTTATCTGGAAGATGAGGGTAACACTTAGTCGGAATCTATTATTTTCTAACTAAGCGTCACTCATCTATCTAGATGAGTGACGCTTAGTTTTTTTATTACTCAATTCAAAATTAATAATAAAATCCTTATCAAGAGAAGTGGAGGGACAGGCCCTATGAAGCTTCAGCAACCCGTACATATGTACAAGGTGCTAAATCCTACAGATTTTTATCTGGCAGATGAGGGGAATCATTAAGTCAATGTAAAAATGACAATGAAGCCCCAACATCTGATGTTGGGGCTTTTTTTATGACATTGCTATATAAGGCGCAGTTAGTTTTATGGATTTTAAAAACTATTACTACGCCTATAGGCTGTCTTGGTATCAGGGGATTTAAGCTTTATAGGTTGCAATACAACATCTAGTTTTTTTATCGGTTCGTATATAGATTAAATGGAGGTTTTAAAAGAATTAGATGAGTAACAGAATAAGAAATTTCAAATCAAATACTTCAAAGCATTGCGTATCTGTTGATTTGAACCAAGGGAATAACCCTACAAAAATTAAAAATAACTACTAAGGAGTGAGTGAGGATGATCATTTTAGACAAGGTGAGTAAGACCTTTGAAGTTAAAGGGGAAATCGTAGAAGCGGTTAAGGATGTTAGCTTAGTCGTGGAAGAAGGTGAAATATTTGGAATCATTGGATATAGTGGGGCGGGGAAAAGCACCTTAATCCGTTGTTTAAATTTTTTAGAAGTTCCAACCACAGGAAGTGTGACAATTAATCAACAAAATTTAAGTGATTTAACACCCAAAGAATTAAGACAATCACGGAAAAAAATTGGGATGATCTTTCAACATTTTAACTTGATGAAAACCCGAACCGTATTTGAAAACATAGCCTATCCCTTAAAAGGAAGTGGATTAACAAAAGAAGAAATCAAAGAAAAAGTAATGAACTTATTAGACGTCGTCAAGCTCTGCGATAAGGCCCATCATTATCCAAAGCAATTAAGTGGGGGACAAAAACAACGTGTCGCCATTGCACGAGCCTTAGCCAACGATCCAACCGTCTTACTATGCGACGAAGCCACATCAGCGCTTGATCCACAAACAACAAAATCAATTTTACAGCTTTTAAAGGAAATAAACGAGACACTTAACTTAACCATCGTGCTCATCACACATCAAATGGAAGTCGTCAAAGAAATCTGCCACAAAGTAGCCATCATGGAACAAGGACAAATGATTGAACAAGGCCCAATTGTTGACATCTTCTCAAAGCCGAAATCCCCGATCACCCAAACCTTTATCTCCTCACTCTTCCATGATGAAAAAATATATCAACTCTTACAAAATCACGCGCCCTTAAATGAACTCAATCATCTGCAGCAGCTCGTCAAACTCTCATTTATCGGCCAACAAACAGGAAACGCCTTTATCTCACATGTGTCACGAGCATTTAATGTAGACGGCAGTATTTTGTTTGGAGATATCGAGATTATCCAAAATACGCCGATTGGAAACTTAATTGTTAGCTTCCATGGTAGCCCTGACGGGGTGGCACAGGCGATTTCATATCTTAAAAATCATAGTATCACAGTGGAGGTTTTAAATCATGCAAACTATTCTTGATCAGATCATACCAAATGTTGTGGAATATTTTCCTGAGTTAATGAAAGCTTTATATGAAACCATTCTGATGGTGACGATTTCTGGCTTCTTCTCAACGTTGATTGGCTTACCATTAGGCGTTGTATTAGTGGTCACGCGAGCAGATAATTTATTAGAAAATAAAGTCGTATATATGATGCTTGGAAAAGTGATGAATATTTTTCGTTCAATCCCTTTTGTTATTTTGCTAGCAGCTGTTATGCCGTTAACACGACTGATTATGGGGACATCGATTGGCTTAAAAGGAGCACTTGTTCCACTTGTTATTGGGGTCACACCGTTTGTGGCACGCCAAGTAGAATCCGTTTTGTTAGATATTGATTCCGGTGTGATTGAAGCAGCAAAAGCCATGGGGTCAAGTCCAACTGAAATTATCACTCGGGTGTTGTTAAAAGAAGGATTGTCAGGCATTATGTATGCTTTAACGATTACAACAGTATCTTTAATCGGTTACTCTGCGGTTGCAGGAACAGTGGGTGGCGGTGGACTTGGGGATTTTGCCATTCGATATGGGTATCAATATTATAAACACGATATCATGTTTGTCACTGTAATTATCTTATTATGTCTGGTGACCGGTATTCAAAGTTTAGGTGAAAGATTACAGAGAAAATTTAGTCACAATTAAACAGTTTAATTCAGTTTCAAACTGAATATAAAAAATTCGAGGAGGATTTAAAATGAAAAAATTAATTTGTTCTTTAGTGTGTACGTTCGTATTGGTGTTAGCTTTGGGAGGGTGTTCAAATTCGGCAAAAGAGGATTCGGTTATTAAGTTAGGAATTAATGGAGAAGTGAATTCGATTTGGAAAGGGGTGCAAAGCCGTTTAGCAGATGAAGGGATTGAGTTACAATTTGTCACGTTTAGTGATTATATTTTACCTAACCAAGCATTAGCACAAGGTGAGATTGATGCAAACTCCTTCCAAACGATTGCTTATTTTGAAAAGTTTATTGCGGATCATGAATTAGACTTAACATCGATTGGAAATACGGTATTAGCGCCGATGGCCATTTATTCTGCCAAAGTCAAAGATTTAACAGAGTTAAAAGAGAAAGCGAAAGTCTCAATTC
>JBOFCV010000466.1:0-2765 GCA_051646305.1 Turicibacter sp. | reverse complement strand
CATCAGGAAAAAAAATGTCCCAACATGCCTATGGATTAGCCATTGACTTAAATCCTAAAATTAATCCTTACATAAGTAATGGGATGATTTTGCCGGCAAGTGGGATGCATTATGCAAATCGTGACCAAGAGGTCATAGGTATGATTAAAAAAGGCGATCCCGTTTACGAAGCCTTTATAAGTCGTGGATGGAGTTGGGGCGGAGACTGGACAAGTATTAAAGATTATCAACATTTTGAGAAAAAGATAAATTAAAAAGAAAGACACACTGGTGCAAACGTCCGTGTGTCTTTCTTTTTATGCTTGGTTATTTTTTCTTAAATAATACTTTATCGCTGCTTACATGAGAGGTTGTATCCCAAGTGGTCGGATTGTTTTCATCATACGCTTCAAGGAAGGTAATGACTTCTTTAGTTACAGGTGTTGGTGTAGAGGCACCAGAAGTCACAGCAACAGATTGCGATCCTTTTAACCAATCTAAATTGATATCTTCCACGGATGCAATGCGATAAGAGGGTGTCTTTGCACGTTCAACAGAGATTTGTGAAAGTCGCTCTGTGTTATTGCTTTTAGGATCACCGACAACAATCGTTAAATCAGCAACACCTGCTTGGGTCGCAACAGCTTCTTGACGAACTTGCGTGGCGTTACAAATTTCTTTGATGAACTCGGCCTGCGGGAATTTGTTTTTTATTTGCTCAGAAATTTTATAGACATCCCAAAGGCTCATCGTTGTTTGATTCGTAATAATGATATTTTGAGTAGATAAATTTAAAGTTTCCAAGTCACTTGCGCTTGAAACGAGATGGATATGCGCTGGATTTACCCCAATCGCTCCCTCAGGTTCCGGGTGACCTTTCTTACCAATATAAATAACCTCGTAACCTTTATCGATGTAATCTGCCATTAAATTATGTGTTTTAATCACATCTTTGCAACTCGCATCAATCACATGAAGTCCTTTATCAAGTGCAGATTGTTTAACAGAAGGTGAAATGCCGTGTGCCGTAAAGATAATGGTTCCTTCGTCTATTTGATCAAGTAATTCTTGACGTGTTTTATTTTTATCATCGACTGTGATGACACCAAGACTGTCAATGGCTTTGGTAATGTGCTCGTTGTGAACAATCATCCCAAGGACGTGAATAGGACGCACAGTCGTTGAATCAGCAGCTGCTTCTTGGACGATATTTAAAGCGTTGATGACACCAAAACAGTAGCCACGAGGAGAAATTTTTATAACTTTCATATTTGAATCACCTCATCTTAGAATAGTAATAGTATAGCATAATTACGATAATATCTCTAATAATAACGATTATTGTTGAATTATAGGTATGTTTTTTGGTATGATAGAAAATGTGCGTTTACTTTTTTGATTTTAAGGGATTTTTCAAAAAATATGCTATTTTATTTTAAAACGGATAGTATTTACCTATACTAACAACTAGAGGAGTGATTATTATGACAGAACGTTTTCAAGATCTTAATATAAAACCATATTTAAAAGATGCAATTGCGGATTTACACTTTGAAACATTAACTCAAATCCAATCTGAGGTAATCCCATTAGCCTTACAAAAGAAAGATATCATCGGACAATCGCAAACGGGAAGTGGAAAAACACATTCTTTCTTACTTCCAATTTTCCAACAGTTAGATGAAGAGTTACATGCTGTACAAGCGGTTATTACAACGCCAACACGTGAACTTGCAGAACAAATTTATCAAGTGGCAAGTCACTTAGCATCATTTAGCGATAAAGCGATTAAAATTTCTCGCTTTGTAGGTGGAACGGATAAACAAAAATCAATTGATAAATTAGGGGTTCAACCTCAAATCGTTATCGGAACACCTGGTCGTATCAAAGACTTAGCAATCAATGAACGTGCTCTACAAGTTCATACAGCTAAAATGTTTGTGATTGATGAGGCAGATATGACGTTAGAAACTGGTTTCTTAACGGATATCGATCAAATTGCCGGAACAATGGCTAAAAATTTACAAATGATGGTGTTCTCAGCAACCATCCCTCAAGGATTAAAACCATTCTTAAAAAAATATATGTCATCACCGACACATATCCATATCCAACCACGCCAACAAACGGCTGTTAAAATCGAGCATATCTTATATCCAACGAAACACCGTAGCCGTGTAAATATTGTGGCTAATTTATTAAAAACAATTAACCCATATTTAGCGATTATCTTCGTTAATACAAAACAACACGCTTCAGACCTTGCTAATTCATTAATGAGTCAAGGAATCACAGTTGGACAAATGCATGGGGATTTAACACCTCGTCAACGTCGTCAAATGATGCAACGTATTCGTAACTTAGAATTCCAATATATTGTAGCAACTGATATTGCGGCACGTGGAATTGATATCGATGGAATTAGTCATATCATTAACTACGAATTACCTCAAGATTTAGAGTTCTATATTCACCGTGTTGGGCGTACAGCTCGCGGAAGCAATAAAGGAATCGCGATTACGCTTTATGATACAAAAGAAGAAAACTTATTAGTAGAATTAGAGCAACGTGGAATTGAATTCAAATATAAAGAAATTAAAGATGGTGAATTTGTCACAGTTAATGCACGTAATGCACGCCAAAAACGTGATAAAGCATTAGGAATGGATGAGTTAGATAAATTAGCTATTGCTAAAGTTAGAAAACCTAAAAAAGTATCACCTGGTTATAAAAAGAAAATGAAAACTCAAATGGAACGCGTAAAACAAAAAGAACGTCGTAAAAGA
>JBOFCV010000295.1:0-14164 GCA_051646305.1 Turicibacter sp. | reverse complement strand
ATTATGGTCAATTTCGTGACAAGGCAAACGAGCAACTTCTAGACATTATTAGTGGTCATTAACAATTAAACTATGATTATCGGCTGGGGGTCTAAAAACAAAAAAATTCCCACAAACCTTAGTCTGTGGGAACATATCTAGTCAACACTAAAGCGTTGCTCTTAGTGTTATTGATCCTTTAGGGAAAACACACATTAAAATTCCCTAAAAACCTTAAAACCCTTTGCTACCAGGCTATTTACGCTCTAGCTTCACACTGTCTCAACGTGCGTGTTAACAAGTAGTGAATACTAATTCGCGTTAATAATGAGTTTTGTGTAATAATTTATCCAACTATTTATCGCCTTCCGATTGTTTTAATAATCTATCAAAATCACTTTCGAATAATCTATCTTGAACAATTCGATACTTCTCAAATTGACTTTCTGCAAAAGCTTTAGCAATTTCGGCTGTGACTGTTCCAGCATTATTTAAAAGTTCATATTCGTTAAATTGTAAAAATGCGTTTAATCTTTTTGCCCAATCTTCCATCGTCATAGGTATTTTTCTTTTAGCCTGGTTCTCAGCATAATCAAGATACATTGTAACGATTCTATTTAACGAATCCATTTCATCGTGTGATAAGTAATTTTTCGCTACTGATACATCACTTTTTACTATTTTGCCATGAGGCGCATTTTTCCAAGTCATTAACCCCATATTATCTTTTTCAGCATTAGCACGATTGAAAATAAGCTCAGCTGCTGTTTTTCCGTGAATAGCAAAATGCAATTTATTTTGCACGGTTCTAAAAAATGTTTTAGTCGTTACGGCATTAACTGAGTAATCCAAAGACGTTGCATAAATATCAGTAATCTTTTGATAAAATCTTCTTTCACTTGCCCTAATTTCTCGAATTTCTTCAAGTAAATGATCAAAATAGTCGTCATTTAAAAAGGTTCCATTCTTTAATCTTTCCTTATCCATGACATAACCACGAATCGAAAAATCTTTTAACACAGTGGTTGCCCACTGGCGAAAAACAATTGCTCTCTCAGAATTGGTTCTAAATCCTACTCCAATCACAGCTTCTAAATTATAAAATTTTGTATTATATTCTTTACCGTCACTTCCAGTTCGTCGGAATTTCCGACATACTGAACTCTCAGTTAGCTCGCCATCAATAAATATATTTTTTAAGTGTTCAGATATAGTTGAGCGACCTTTTTGATAAAGTGTTGCAATCATATCTTGTGTTAACCATACATTCTCATCTACTACCATTACTTCAATTGAATTTTCTCCAGTCTGTGATGTGAAAATTAGAAATTCTGCTGTACTATTCCTGATTTGAAGTTTTTTATTGTTTAGATTCATTTTTTTCTCCTGTTTACTATTATATCATTTAACTTTATTTATCATTTATTAGATTCTATCACTGTCCACATATATTTACAAGAAAGCTTTACATTCAAGAAATACTCAGATTCGATATGGGATTTAACTATGATTGGCATAATCATTATCCAGTATATGAGTTTAATGTTTGGATTTACGGCAGAACGTCACCTATATACTTTTTACCTTTATGTACTTACCCACTAGTTAAAAGTGACCAATAGTTCTTGGAATGATGCTTAAACAACTCTTATATACAGTGTTCATTCCAAGTTTAAATATTTTTTTCTATGTTTAAAAGATAATTTAGTTAGAAAATACGTTCAAGTTTTTTCTGATATTATCAAATTAATTAGAGCTTACCAACGTTTCATATTTTTGTTGTGCTTTTCTAAATATACCTTTTTCAATTCTTCAGGTGAAATTGAATAACAAAGCATTACATCATTAAAGTACATTAGAACATCACTTAACTCTTCTAAAAAATGGTTTCTGGTCTCGTTATCATTCATAATGAGACTATCTCCTTTTTTCTTTATTATATCAGCGGCTTCACCGACCTCAATCATCATCCATAATAACTGATTAGGACCTTTATCAGGTGATAACCCACCCCATTTATCCTTATATTTCTCCTGTAATTGTTTTTGAATTATATTCATTTCATTTAACCCAAAGTTATCCATATTAATCTCCTTTACATATTTTTATCCTGTCTTATACTGCTCACAATAAACTGTGTTATTTCACTTTACATTATTCAAACAATTATACATTCAAATTCATTTTCATCGTATTTTTTTATAATATAATATTCTTTCCATTATAACATAGGGTTCTGTTATAGCATATTTAAGCTTCTTTTAAATTATTTTTTAAATAGAAAACAAAGACCCCCGTGGGTCTCAAAAAAACAAAAAAATCCCCCATACTGTTGTATGAGGGAACATATCTAGTCAACACTTGAGCAAGAGCTCTTAGTGTTCCTGATCCTTTAGGGAAAACACACATTAAATTTATCTAAAAACCCCGAAATCATTTGATACCTTTATAGTGGTAGCACAGAACTCCACTACGTTACATTCTGTGACCTGAACAACTAAATTTCAATCTTCGTTATCACTCAATTTCAATTAGTTGTTCATGGCCTCTAGCTTCACCACTGTCTCAACGTGACTCGTATGTGGGAACATATCCACTGGTTGAACTTCTTTCAGTTCATATCCACCAGCGATTAAGATTTCTAAATCGCGAGATAGCGTTGATGGGTCACAAGAAACATAAACCACGCGTTTTGGAGCAGCAGCGATGATTGTTTCTAATAATGTTTTGTCACAACCTTTACGAGGTGGATCGACAACAATAACGTCTGGTTTAATTCCTGCTTTAATCCAAGCTGGGATGACGTCTTCTGATTTACCAATTTCAAAATTAACATTTGTTAAATTGTTTAACTCGGCATTCATTTTCGCATCGCTGATTGCATCAGCAATGACTTCAACACCGTAAACAGCTTTCGCTTGTTTTGCTAAGAATAACGTAATTGTTCCAATTCCACAATAGGCATCAAATACGACTTCATCACCCGTTAATTGTGCGTACTCAACTGCTTTAGAGTAAAGCACATCCGTTTGAATTGGATTAACTTGATAGAAACTACGAGGTGAAATGGCAAAACGAATACCATTTAACTCGTCATAAATATATGACTCACCAAATAAGATATTTGTTTCTTCTCCAAAAATCACATTTGTTGCTACAGGGTTAACATTTTGCGCAATGCTTTTAATTTGTGGATAAGTTTCAGCTAAGATTTTAACTAATTTATCTAAATTGAACACTTTTTCCGTACGCGTTACTAACGTTACCATGACTTCATCTGTTTTAAATCCAGCACGAACAATCACATGACGAAGTGTTCCCGTATTTGTTTCTTCTTTATATGTTTTAATATCAAGACTCTTACATAAGTCACGAACTGTATCCACGATTTGATCAGAGATTTCAGTTTGAATTAAACAAGATTCCATATTAATAATTTCATGACTACGTTTTTGATAGAATCCAGCCACAACCTTACCATCAATTGTCCCAAATGGAACTTGTGTTTTATTACGGTAACGCCAAGGATTATCCATTCCAATCGTCGGTAATACTTGCGGATTTTCAATGTGTCCAATACGCACTAAATTATTAAGAACCGTTTGGCGTTTCGCCTCAAGTTGCCCTTCATAACTTAAATGCTGTAACTGACATCCACCACACGCTTTATAAATCGGACATGGAGGCGTCACACGATCAGGACTTTCAACAAAAATATCAATCGCCTTACCAAACGCATATGTCTTTTTAACAAGCGTCACTTTTAAATTAATCTCTTCTCCAACTAATGCATTCGTTACAAAAATCGGAAAGCCATCGACCCTTGCCACACCTAATCCATCATGTGTCAAACTTTCAATCGTAACATCGTAGTATTCATTCTTTTGTACGGGTATAACTTTCTTTGCCATATTAATCACCTATATTACATTTCTATATCTAAATTTTTTGAAGCTATTTTTGGGGGTATTACTAATTATATATATTAACAAACGAAGGGAGCACTTGCTAATCACAAGCCCTCCCCAAAGTTTTGTTCATATCATCTATTAATTTTGAATTATTTCCACTCAATCTTTTTGGTTGCACTGTTACTAGTTCCCCAAGCTGGATATTGTGCTAATGTTGAACGTGGAACATCTTTTGAAACTTCAAGCGTTGGAATTTCACCAATCGCCTCTTCTTCTTCAGCCGTTAAAGCTTTTAAAGATTTCACACGCGCATCCAGTGCACTTCGATCGCGTCCTTCAGGTAACAAGACAATATTATTATTAGCACGGTCAATATTTGCTTGAGTCGGATAAGTTTCCGCATAAACGACAACTTTTTCTACAACAGAAAGATCAAACTCTTGGACATATACTTCTTGTGCTTTACTATTTTCCTCTGCTAACTTTTTAGGATCATCATTTGATACAACAAGTTGAACTTCGTAGAAATCATATAACGTTTTTCCACCTTCAACTTTAACTGAATCAGATAATTTACTTGCAACATTCTCAGCTGATGTGCGCCCAACTGCTAAGTCTGTATTTAAATCAACACGAAGATCAATATAAATGACAGGACCTTTGATATCTATACTAGCCGTCTGTACATTGTTTTGCGTTAATGCATACTTTTCAACATCTGTTATGACCGTCTCAGCAACGGGCGGTAAATTTTCAAGTCGATATCCATAAACTGGCTTACCTGAAGCTTTAGAAGGTTGTAAATAAAAATAATTCAACATCGAGTACCCAAATAATAATGTTAAAACACCTAAAACACCGATGACACTATAGAAAATGGTTTGTTTATCGGCTTTTTTTGTTTTCTTCTTAGGTGTCTTTACTTTAGTTTCAGTACTAGTATTATCTTTAGCCATTAGTTCACGCTCCTTTAGTTCACTATATATAAATTAATGCGTTAGAATTTTTAGAATTGTATTTCTTTTTATTATAACACTTTTTATAAGAAATAAATAGCCATCCTTAGCATTCAGAGAAATGTTTTGCAAGTCCACCTTGGGCTGTTTCACGGTACTTCGCCATTAAATCATGACCGGTTTCCTTCATTGTCTCCATACATTGATCAAGGGTAATCGTATGATATCCATCCGTTAACATGGCATATTTAGCTGCATCATACGCACGTTTTGCCGCCACAGCATTACGCTCAATACAAGGAACTTGAACATATCCAAAGACAGGATCACATGTCATTCCTAAATGATGTTCTAGCCCAATCTCAGCTGCATATTCACAATGTAAGTTTGAACCTCCACGTAAATAAGCAACCGCTGCCGCTGCCATCGAACAAGCTGATCCCACTTCACCTTGGCACCCAACTTCAGCACCTGAAATGGAAGCATTCGTCTTAATTAAATTTCCAACTAATCCCGCAACTGCTAAAGCATCAACGATTTGTTCATCACTATACCCTTTGAGTTCTTGTAACGCAAATAACGTTCCAGGAATAACGCCTGATGCCCCACAAGTTGGCGCTGTTACCACAATATCACCTGATGCATTTTGCTCAGACACAGCTAACGCATAAGCATAAATTAAGATAGATAAATCCTCTTTTTCATTTTTCGCATGCTCATAAAATTGATATGCGCGACGTGGATAATTAAGCTTCCCAGGTAAGTATCCTTGCGCTGCTAATCCATTCACCATCGCTTCTTTCATCACCGAACGGATCGATTCTAAATAAGGTTTAATATCGGGCTCATATTCATACACATAATCTGCAAGCGTCCACTCTTTATCCCCACACGCCTTTAAAATTTCATTCATCGTCGAATGTGGATAAACTGAAGCAACATCTCCACGACCTTGTCCCTCTTCAATAATCGAACCACCACCAACGGAATAAACAGTCCAATCACCTAACTCGTCCCCATTTTCATCAAACGCAATAAACTTCATCGCATTTGGATGGAACGGACGGAAATCTTCCGGGCGCCAAGTTATCTTAACTGGCTTTGGATCTAGTGTTTTAATAATAATATAATCCGTTAAATGGCCTTCCCCTGTAGCTGCTAAACTACCATATAAAACAGCTTCAAACGATGTTGCATCAGGATAACGACTACTAAAAACACGTGCAGCACGTGCAGGTCCCATCGTATGTGAACTCGAAGGCCCATTTCCAACTTTATATAACTCACGCATAGTTTCCAATCAATTCGCCTCTTTCTCTTCTCTTGTGTTAAATATCTTGATGTTTCTATTACCTCAACGTCCTAGCTAACCTATACTCTCACTTAAATGACTAGCCCATCTCTTATAACTTTAAATGTTATAAATCCATTATTTTTAACCTAAAATTGCCCAGTCCCTTTATTATAGACCTAATTCTATTTTTAATTCAAGCATGGCATCACGAAGTAGCGCAGCAGACTCAAAATCAAGCGCCTTCGCTGCATCTTTCATTTGTTTTTCTAAATCAACAAACAACTTTTGCTTTTCTTTGACTGTCATTTTTTTCTTTCCATACTTCGCTTCTTTTTCAACAACTTGAGTCGCACGAATAATATCACGAACGTCTTTTTTAATCGTCATCGGAATAATATGATGTTCTTTATTATAGGCTTCTTGAATGGCACGACGACGATTTGTTTCATCAATTGCTCGTTCCATTGATCCGGTTATCTTATCAGCATATAAGATAACGCGACCTTCTGAATTCCTTGCCGCACGTCCAATAATCTGAATTAATGAACGATCACTACGTAAGAATCCTTCTTTATCAGCATCAATAATCGTCACAAGTGAGACTTCTGGAATATCTAACCCTTCACGTAATAAGTTAATCCCAACAAGTACATCATACGTCCCAATTCGTAAATCTCTAATAATCTCAATACGTTCTAACGTTTTAACTTCTGAATGTAAATAAGCCACTTTAATCCCTAATTCTTTTAGGTAATTCGTTAACTCTTCAGACATTCGAATCGTTAAAGTTGTCACTAAGACACGCTCATTTTTCTCAATACGTTTATATATTTCACCAACTAGATGATCAATTTGCCCACGTGATGGGTGAATTGAAATAACTGGATCGACTAATCCCGTTGGACGAATAATCTGTTCAACCACAGCATCTGTTTTAGCTAATTCATAGTCACCAGGTGTTGCTGAGACATAGATGGCCTGATTAATTTTTTCTTCAAATTCAGGGAATTGTAACGGTCTATTATCCATGGCCGATGGCAAACGGAATCCATGATTAACAAGTGTTTCTTTACGAGCACGATCGCCGTTATACATCCCCCGAACCTGTGGTAATGTCACATGAGATTCATCAGCTACAAGTAGCCAATCATCCGGGAAGAAATCTAATAAACAATACGGTGTTGAGCCGCGTTCACGTAATGATAAGGGCCCTGAGTAGTTTTCAACACCCGAGCAGAATCCCATTTCAGCCATCATTTCTAAATCATAACGTGTTCGTTGTTCAATTCGTTGCGCTTCAATTAATTTACCTTCAGATTCAAAAACCTTAATTTGGCCTTCTAATTCTTCCTTGATATTCTCAAGCGCTATTTTCATACGCTCTTCACCGGTCACAAAGTGAGAGGCGGGAAAAATTGAGACATGATTTCTCTCATGTAAGATTTCACCCGTTAACGTATCAATTTCGCGAATACGATCTATTTCTTCACCGAAGAACTCAATACGAATCGCATTCTTCTCATGTGAAGCTGGAAGAATTTCAACAATATCTCCACGGACACGGAATGTCCCACGTTTAAAATCAATATCATTTCGTTCATATTGAATACGAACAAATTCTTTTAATAAATCATTTCGTTCCATTTCCATTCCTGTTCGAATCGAAACCATCATACTCTTATATTCTTCGGGATCCCCAATCCCATATATACATGAGACCGAAGCCACGACAATCACATCATTTCGTTCTAGTAACGAGGCAGTTGCCGAGTGACGTAATTTATCTATTTCATCATTTACCTTTGAATCTTTTTCAATAAATGTATCTGTTGAGGGCATATACGCCTCAGGTTGAAAGTAATCGAAATAACTAACGAAATATTCAACCGCATTATTGGGAAAGAACTCTTTTAATTCACTATAAAGTTGACCTGCTAACGTCTTATTATGGACGAGCACAAGTGTTGGTTTGTTATATTTTTGAACCACATTTGCAATCGTAAATGTTTTTCCTGTTCCTGTTGCTCCAAGTAAAATTTGTTCTTTTTCACCGCGTTCAAGACCCTCTATCAATGCTTCTATCGCCTTCGGTTGATCACCTGCTGGTTGATATCTTGAAGCCAATTCAAAATTTCCATTCATAGTAAAATTCACCTCACATATACACAATATTATATCATACCCTAAACACCACATCTAATATTTTAAACAAATGTTCTTAGGCTATTTTAAAAAGTAATGCCGCTATATTTAGTAGAATAAAAAAGTTTTAAACACAAACATGGCACCCAAACGATAAAACTATTTATTCTTTCTCTATAGATTACTTCAAACATTGAGAATTATCGATAGAATACTAAAATTTTTATCTAAAATATCTTCTATCCCGCAAAAGAATATTAAACTCTGCAGATCTAATCATTTTTAAAATTAAACTTTCTCCCCGAGAATAATCTCAATCATATCTTGTGACTTATTAAGTTTAAAAATGGGATATCAACTTTTGATTATAAGTTAATACCCCATTTTATATTTATTTATTTTCTGTCGCTAATTCAAGTGCTTTTTGGAATTGTGTATCGAACTCTTTATTGCGAACACGATCACGAAGCATTAAAGTCATTTCTTTTGCAGTGGTTGCATCAATTTCACCCGTTTGATTCATTCCATTAGCTTGTTGGAATTGTTTTACCGCAGCTTCAGTTGCTTTATCAAAATATCCATCGATACGTCCTGGATTATAACCAAGTGTTGTTAAGATATTTTGCGCATTTGCGATACTAATATCCACCATATCAAATTTAAACGCCTCTGTTTCACCTAAATAAACTTGATAGAATGAATAGAAATTAGGCGCGTCAACTTCAACTGTTGGTGTTACCCCAACTTCATTAATCCAATTCATATCTGGTGTTTTCCAAACTTGAGTTGTTAATTTAATCGATGAGTGGTCATCAATTGGCATCGAAACTTGAACTGTTCCTTTTCCATAAGATGTTTTACCTACGACTTCAAAACTTCCTGCCTCTTTCATTGCCGCTGCAAAAATTTCTGAAGCAGATGCACTCCCTTCATTAATTAGCGTGATGATCTCATAATCTTTACCGCTACCTGAAGTTGTATAAGTTTTACCTTGTCCATCTCTATTTTCAATTGTGGTAATATTTTTGTCTTTTGGAAGCACATAATCCACCATATCTACAACACTTTGTAAATATCCACCTGAATTGTTTCTTAAATCAACAATTAAAGAAGTCATCCCTTTTGATTCGAGCGATTCAATACCCTCTTTAAATTCTTTTGCTGTATTCTCTCCAAATGTTGTGACCTGAAGATATCCAACTAATTGATCTCCGGCTTCCATCATTTCAGTTTTAACTGTCTCTTGGGCAATGTCATCACGTGTCACTTCAATGTTAATTAATTCTGGATTATCATTACGCTGAATTCCAAGTGTAACCACAGTTCCTTTTGGACCTTTAATTTTACTTGTCACTTCATTTATGTTTTGGCCTACAACACTTTCACCATCAATTTCAACAACCACATCGTTAGCCATGATTCCTGATACATCTGCTGGAGCATCTGGGAATGGCGAAACAATGATTGTATATCCATTAATGCTTGTTACTTCACATCCAATACCTGAATACGTATCTTCAAGATGTTCAACAAATTGTTCATAATCTTTCATGGTAAAGTAAGTTGAGTGTGGATCATTAAGTGATTCAATCATTCCAGAAATTGCACCATCAATTAAGGCTTGATCGTCTCCTTCATAAAAATAATGATAGGTTTTTAACGCATCAAATACTTGATTAATTGAATTTGTGTCCCCATATACTTGAGGTGATACAATCGTTCCTTGAGGATTTCCATTGGTTGATATGATAAGAGTTGCGACTAGCGTTGCGACTGCTCCTAAGAAAAATCCGCCGAGTCCTAACCATATACGATTTTGTTTCATGTGCACCACTCCTTTTCATCATATCTATCTTATTTAATATGATATGTCTTTAACACTTCATACTTTTTCTATTTATTCCAAAACATGTATTTTTAAATATAGGTTTATTTTATCAATAAATTCTTTGTTTGTCATGCTTACGATTAGAATATTTTCCTTTGTTACAAATTTACACATTTTACATATAATTGTTATCTTAATCATCTTTACCATATCTGAGGTATTTTATACCTGAAACAAGCTAGGATGAATGATTTTCTCCATTTTCAAGTAACTAATAAAACATCCCAACGTATTAATTTGTATTAATTTGCTTTTAAATATAAGCAGACCTTTACAATTTTTACAAGCCAGCATTTTAATCTATTTAGACGCTAATCGTTTCAAAAAAAAGCTAATCCATAATAAAATGGATTAGCTTTTTTTCGTTACCAGCGAGATGGGAAACTGATATAGTTTCTTGGATTCACTGCATTTGGATAATTATAATATCCTTTGTACATTTCAAAGTGTAAATGGGCTCCAAAGGAGTTACCGGTGTTCCCCATATTTCCTACTTTTTGACCTTTTGAAACCGTGTCTCCAACAGAAACAGACGGCTTAGAATGCATATGCGCATAAACCGTTGTCATCGTTTGACCATCCATATTATGAGAAATCATAACATGCCAACCATACGCACGATGCCAACCAGATGTAATGACGGTACCCGCAGCAGCAGCTTGCACTGTTGTTGACGTATCTCCACCATTACCTAAGTCAATTCCAGTATGATTGTAATAACACATAAACTCACAACTCACATAGCCAGAAGCTAAGGGAATTCCAAATCCTCCTGTGGTTTGCGCAACAATTACTTTCTTTTGATCTTCAGCAATTTTTAAGATTTCAGCCGCAGATAAACGTTCGCTCTCTAACGCCTGAATCTCTTTTGCTAAACTATCTTTTTGTTCTTTTAATTTGGCATTATATGAAACTAAATTCGCACGTTCAGCTTCTAAGCTAACCTTAGCTGCTGCTAATTCTTCACGCTGAACAGTTAAACTATACAGTAAAGATTGTTGTTGATCCACAAGCGTCTTTAACTCATTCATACTTTCTGAATCACTTTCAGCAAAATGATTCACAACTTGTAAACGGCGAACTAAATCCACAATACTTGATGACTCCGACAATACTTCTAAAAACATATTCGTTTTTGAGAATCGTTGTGAAATACGCATACGTTGTCCAACCACTTCTTTTAATGCGGCAATATCATCTTCTAACAACTTAATTTCATTTTCTGTCTGAACAATTTCATTTTCCTTGCTTACGATTTTATTTTGAAAATCAGAAATCGCCTTTTCGGTAGATGATATTTTATCAAGCGTCGCTCCAATTGAGTTTTCAACTTCTTTCAACTCACCTTGAACTTGGTTTTCTTGATCTTTAATTCCTGAAATTGTATCTTTTGCATCATTAATCAGTGCATCACACTCAGCCGCTGTTGTACAAGTAGTTGTCGCATTAGCAATTAAACTCTTTGACGTTGGAACAACTGACAAAGTCACGACTGTTATGGCTATCAATGTTTGGATGATTGTTTTTTTAAGCATATCCGCTCCCCCTTTCTTCACACGCTCTATAACTAAAACCACTTTTTTCAATACATTTAAATGTTAAAACGTTTGTGCCTTAAACTTTTATAGCATGCTTAATAACAGCCATGAAACTTCCGATTAAACTAACACCAATCGCTATGATTGCAATCCCAAACCCTAACTCATACACAAATGGAAGCGGTTGAATTAATTGCAGCATAGGAATAACCATTTGCCCATTTAACATCGTAAATAAATATTGATATCCATACACTGTTGCTAAAATTGGAATAATTGCTCCCACTAATCCGATGATTAATCCTTCAATTAAGAATGGAACGACAACATACGTTGCTGAGGCTCCCACTAATTTCATGATTGCTAGTTCATGGCGGCGTGCATAGATTGTTAATTTAATTGTATTTTGAATTAAGAATACCGCTAGTACAAGTAATACCACAACAATTGCTGAGAACACTTGACGGATTAAATTTGTAATATTAGCAAAAGACGCAAGTGCTGACTCTTCTCCGTAATCAACAAAGTCGATTTGATCCATATTCATGACTAATTTTGCAACCTCATCAACGTCTAATACATCTTTAGCTGATACAACCAATGAATCTACAAGGGGATTTTCATCACTTGTATTTTCAAAGAAAGTCGCTAATTCTGGATCTGTTGACTCGATACGATCAATAAAATCTTGATATCCTTCTTCTTTTGAAAAATGCTCAACATCGGCAACGCGATCATTTGCTTTAATTTCATCAATAACTGAGCTAATTTGTTCAGGTGTTGCATCTCGTGTAAACTCAACGAATATTTTAATTTCACTTTCTAATTGTTCTGTGAACTCTCTTGTGTTATAAGCAAATAATACAAACAATGAACATAAACTTAAGGTAATGGTTAATGTCAAAACTGATGATAATGACATGAATAAGTTACTATATATACTTTTAAACCCATCACGAATAAATCGGGATAGCTGTCTAAAAAACTTTCTAATTGCCTTCATAATATCCCCTCACCTCATCATTAAAAATTGTTCCGTGATCAATTGTTAAAACACGGCAATCTGTTTCAAAGATTAACTCATGATCGTGAGTTGCCATGATGATTGTTTTACCTTCATCATTTAATTTCTTTAAAATTGCTACAATCTGTTGTGATGTTTCTGGATCTAAGTTCCCTGTTGGTTCATCTGCAATAATAATTTTGGGATCATTGGCGATCGCACGAGCAATCGCAATACGCTGTTGCTCTCCACCTGATAATTGATTCGGATAGAAACGCATTTTTTTCTTTAATCCAACTAATGTTAAAGCTTCAATCGTTTTTTTACGCACCTCTTCGCTTGGAAGTCCGACAACTTCCAAGGCAAAAGCAACATTTTGATACACCGTTAATTTATCTAATAGTTTGAAATCTTGGAATACAACTCCAATTTCTCTTCTAATTTTCGGTACTTTTGTACGTTTCATCGACGTAATATCTTGTCCATGAACCATAATTTTTCCACCACTTGCTTTTTCTTGACGATTAATCATTTTCAGTAATGTTGATTTTCCTGCTCCACTCGGTCCAATGATAAAAATAAATTCACCACTATCAATTGTAGCATTTATATTATGAAGACCAATTACCCCATTGGTATACTTTTTATTTACATTAATAAATTCAATCATTTTTATCCCCACCTATCTCCTGATATTTATACCTATTATAGCATAATTTTCGACTTAATTTTTCTTCATTCAACAATTGCCAACATATGCCTCTCATACCTGAAAAAGTCATCTTTCTGACATGAAAATTCTGTTTATTCTTAAAATGGATTGTTCTTTTTGAACGGCTCGCATGACGTTTATCTGCCCTTTTCTAAACAGTTTTTTTTACCGTCTACTCGTTCAAACTCATAAAATTATAAGGATAAGCTTAATTTTTTTAACTCCCTTAATTCTGTTATCCTTAAGGTTGTTCCCCTTCAATTATTCCTTTACAATAAATCATTTAAATCTAATGCAAGAACACAGGTCTTTACTTGATTATTTTAATAATAAATAACAAACTTGCATTAAATTTCATGTATCAACTTAACACTAACGATACACAAACTATTTAAATTGTAATTAAATTAAAAGGTAATTGTCTAATTAACTAGTCTTTTGTAAAATTTTTTAGAGTCATGTCTTATTTTAACATATTTTGAAAAAGATAAGTATTATTTGTCGGATGATAATTGTATGTATTTAGTGTAAATTTTTACACTAATTTCTTACGACTACTGATCAAATCTCCTGTTTATTTCCAGTAAAAAAAGATGACACCGATTACAAATTTTTAATCGCTGTCATCTTTTTATTATAACTGGGCTATGCTGGATAATTTAAGTTTACGTCAGTTAATTGATGTAATGTATTTTCTAAGAATAAGGTAGCTTCATATTTAGCCATTGGTAAATTCATATC
>JBOFCV010000291.1:0-16588 GCA_051646305.1 Turicibacter sp. | reverse complement strand
GGTTAAAAGAATATAATGAAGCAAATCCTGATAAAGCCATTGCGATACCGAGTGAAGAAAATGGTTATACAATGACAACAACTGAATTTAAAGAGATGTTAACGTTCTTTAAAGGAAAAGTTCCAACAGGTGGAGCTGCGATGAGTGTTGATATGAATGGCGTTTTCCTTGAAGGTATTTTACCAGCATTTGGTGTCTATAATGAGTGGGCTGATGTCAATGGTCAATTAGAATATTTTATTAATCAACCTGGATTTGAAAATTACTTAGCCTATATGCAAGATTTATTTGCTGCTGGATTGATTTCATATCAAGCGACATCTAATGATGCAAATACCGTGAAACAACTGCAAGCACAAAATGTAGGAGCAGGGCGAGTTCCACACTGGAATGCAGTAACAATTGAGAAAACAGACACTCAAGAAATAGATGAAAATATTGGGTACTTAAGAGTTTTAGTTCCTGATGATGCTAAAGGTGATACATCTAAAGTTAGAATGATGGCTAAAGATGGGTATAGTTATTATACTGTTATTCCGAAGTTTGCAACGCCTGAACAAGCGGCTGCAGTTGTTGATTGGTCAGATAAAAAACTTGAAAAAGAGTTATTTACAAAAGCAACAATTGGGACAGAAGGGGAAACATTTGAAATTAAAGACGGTAACTACTATCCAATTAATCCTGCTTTTGATGAACAACAAGGGTTATCAGATAAATATTTAACGGGTACAAGAGAAGAAGACTATTCAAAAATGTGGCTTGCACGTACAAGAAAAACGCAAGCACAGGATAAAATTTTCTCTGTTATTGTACATGATATGAAAAATACAGGAATTCTTAGTCCTGTTATGGTTATGCCACCAAATGATGTATACGATAACTATTTCACTGGGGCCGATATAGAAGTTAAAACAAACTTAATTACAGCGATTTATCAAACTGGAAGCAGTGCAACACTTGAAGACATCCAAGCTGTTTGGGAAGCGAATTACGGAAATGATATTGATGATGCAGTAGCCCAATGGTATTCAACTTGGGAATTAAAAGATTCATTTAATCCTGTAAAACCAAGATAATAGGAATCAAACTAGTTTGAAGTAAATCGGTAACACCAATAAAAGTGCAAGGCTATTAATTTGTTTCATTAATAGCCTTGCACTTAAATCATAGAACTAGAATTTATATTTTAGTAGGATATGTTAAGAAATTTTGAATGACATTATTTAAAATATAAGTTGATATCTAATAAGATATTAGGTTTAATAGTCTAAAAACTTTGCTTAAAATGGTATCCAAAATTAAGGGAGTTGATGGGGTGAATGAGAAACGTAAAAAAAGGCAAAAAGGTAAGTTAAAAAAGCAATTTAAAAATAGAGGAGATTTAATTCCATTTCTTTTTCCGGCCATGTTTTTTGCCATCGTATTTGCTTATATTCCAATGCTGGGATTGGTAATGGCTTTTAAGGAAAATCCAAATTTACTGGGAAGTTCATCAGCAATTCAAGGTATTCTAGATGCTGATTGGGTCATGTTTGATCACTTTAAAAAAATATTTAGTCAACCTCAGTTTATTTCAGCACTTTCCAACACACTGATTATTAGTGCATTAAAAATTCTTGTGGTATTTCCACTTCCGATTATGCTTGCCATTCTTATTAATGAGCTAAGAGGAAAAGTGATGAAAAAAACATTACAGATTGCCATGTATTTACCCTACTTTTTATCATGGGCGACGATTGCTGGGATTTTTATCGCCATCTTAAATAAAAACACAGGGGTAGTCAATAATTTTATTGAGTTTTCAGGGCATGAACGAATAGATTTTATCACAAATAATGATAACTTCAGGCAATTATTAGTCTCTACAACGGCATGGAAGGACATAGGTTGGAGTGCGATTACATACATAGCTGCGATAACTGTGTTAGATCCAAGTTTGACAGAAGTTGCTAAAATTGATGGCGCTTCAAAAATGCAACAAATATGGTATGTTACGCTTCCGTCGATCATGCCAACAATTGCGGTTATGTTTATTTTAAGAATAGGTTACGTCATGGATGCTGGATTTGAGCAAGTATTTATGTTCTACTCCCCATTTATTCAAGAAAGTGGCGATATCTTGGGAACATATACTTACCGGTTAGTAAGGCAGTCTTCGCTGATTCCGCAATATTCATTGTCTACAGCCATTGGGTTGTTTAACTCTGTTGTCTCATTAACCCTTGTCATTTGTGGTAACTATATATCTAAAAAATTATTTAAACGTGGGGTTTGGTAAGAGGGGGAAATATGGAAACTACAAAAATCATAAATATTTTTAAAAATGAGAAACAGCAAAAAGTATTAAATATATTTTTATTAGCAGCATTAATTATGTCGGTTTTTCTATTAATAGCGGAGCGTATATATGCGAAATTTTCAATTCAAACACTGAATACTTTCCATTTAATGATTACGATATTTTGTCTTGTATTTATTCTTGAAGGACTATTAAGAATAATTGTTTGCAAAGATTTTAAGAGATATTTTTTATTTAATAAAGCAGAACTTATCGCCATTATTCTTGGAATAATTATTGTTCCAATAGCAATCCTTAGTAATGGATTTGACCTGTGTTTCTGGATTGTTTTATTTAAGATGGCGAGTATCTTAAGACGATTTAATGATGATATTGTCTTTGATGTGATTGCCAAAACATTTGTTGCAATCCTAATCTTTATATTTGTATTTCCATTTTTAAACGTAATTTCAATGAGTATATCCAAACCAGGGACCATCGTAAATGTCTTCCCTGAAGGGATTGATTTTTTCTCAATGAACTATGTGTTAAATGACAAGTTATTTTTTAATTCAATTTTTGTATCTATTTTCGTGACTGCGGTAGGGACGTTGATTTCAGTATTTTGCATGGTGTTAGCAGCTTATCCGTTATCGAAGCCGGATTTACCATTCAGAAGAACTTTTATGGTGTTTTTTATCATCGTAATGCTATTCTCAGGGGGAATGGCACCAAATATCTTGTTAGTAAACAGTTTAGGATTAACAAATACGATATGGGCTTTAATTTTACCATCGGTTGTAAATGTCTTTCATTTATTGTTACTCAAAGGGTTTTTTGAAGGGATTCCATCAGAACTCGAAGAGTCAGCCAAGATGGATGGGGCATCAAACTATAAGATACTTTTTAAAATAGTGATGCCACTTTCAGCAGCTATGATTGCAACGGTTGCCTTCTTTACAGCAATCAGTTACTGGAATAATATAAATAATTCAATTTTATATATTACATCAAATCAAAGTATTTATCCGTTACCGATGTATATCAAAAATTTCTTAAACAGGAACCCAATGGATATTGCACAATCGAACCCAGAATTATTGGCATACTGGGATAATATTAAAATGAGTTATATTTTCATTTCGATTATACCGATAGCGTGTGTCTATCCATTCATCTTTAAATATATTAAAAATGGGGTAGCCGTTGGTGGCGTGAAAGGATAAAAGGAGGGGAATTATGAAAAAAGATATAGCTATTATGGGAGGAAGTTTAGGCGGCGTTATGGCAGCTATTGGATGTGCCGCTCAAGGAAGATCGGTTTATCTTTGTGAGGAAACAGATTGGATAGGAGGTCAACTAACCTCTCAAGCTGTTCCACCTGATGAACATAGATGGATTGAACAATTTGGTTGCACGAAAACATATAGAGAATTTAGAAATAAAGTAAGAGCGTATTATAGAAATCATGAACAAGCGACAGATGAAATGAAGAATAAGGATGTATTTTGTCCGGGGAATTCATGGGTTTCAAGAATAGCGCATGAACCTAAAGTTGCATTAGGCATTTTAACTGAGATGATGAAACCGTACAAAGATTTAATTCATATCGATTACTTTACAGTTGCGACAACTAGTAACGTTGAAAATGATGTTATTAAATCAGTGACGGTCTCAAATATAAAAACGGGTGAAACAAAAGAGATTGAGGCTCATTATTATTTAGATGCAACTGACTGCGGGGATCTGTTGCCTATCGTAAAAGCTGAATATAAAACGGGAGCTGAAAGTAAATCTGAAACGAATGAATTACATGCTCCAGAAATTGGGGATCCAACCGATTTGCAACCGATAACTTGGGTATTTGCAGCAGAGCTTAATCCAGATGGAGATTATAAAATACCAAAACCGGATATGTATGATTACTTTAAAGAGTTAATCGTTCCTTATTCAGATTGTAAACTCTTAAGTTGGTTTGTACCAGATGCACTGACGCAAGATAAATGTGAATTTTCATTTTACGATAATGAGTTAGTGGGAAATAAATTGGGACTATGGAGTTATCGACGAGTCATCGATTCTAAAAATTATAAAGATGGAAGAAAAGAAGTATCGCTTATTAACTGGCCTGAAAATGATTTTCATCTAGGGAATATTTATGATGATCAGGAGGCAGAAAAAAATAAAGAATTAGCTAAACAACAAACAATGTGTGTGGTTTATTGGTTGCAAAATGATGCACCAAGACAGGATGGTAAAAAAGGATATCCTGTTAAATTACGTCCAGATATTATGGGAACGGAAGATGGTTTAGCCAAAGCCCCATATATCAGAGAGTCAAGAAGAATTGTGGCACAAAAGATTGTAAGAGAACAAGATGTTAGTAGAAAAGCAAATGATGTGCCACCTGTATTTGAGGATAGTGTAGGTGTTGGCCATTATGCAATAGATATTCATTTAACAACAAAATCGCATACGTTCCTATACGATTCCGTTTATCCATTTGAAATTCCATTATCGGCTATGATTCCAATTAGATTGAAGAATTTGATTCCTGCTTGTAAAAATATCGGGTGTACCCATTTAACTAATGGATGTTATCGATTACATCCCGTTGAATGGAATATAGGAGAAGTGGCGGGCTTATTATCTGCCTATTGCATTGAAAACTCCGTCACACCACTAGAGGTTTATCAAACGCATCTAAAAGATTTCCAAAACTTTATTCAATCGTATGGGGTACAGATACACTGGGATTTTGATCAGATGGATCTATAAATATGATGAATACATTTCTTTGATAAAGCCCCTTAATGATGTGCTTTAAAGAAATGTCACGATCTAGAAGCCCTAAAGTTTATTAAAAAGTTGTAATAGTCTAGTGTGACAAACGGAGGAAAGCAAAATGAAGAAAGTTGTTTTGTTACCACTTGATGAACGTCCTTGTAATTTTGAGTTTCCTTATAAATTATTTAATAATGATGAATTGGAAATTATACGGCCAATAACATTAGGTGATAAAAAAATCCCAGCAAATACGGATCAAGTCATAGAATTTTTAAAATCGACGACAACCGATGCAGATGGGTTAGTCATTTCCCTAGATACCTTATTATATGGTGGATTAATTCCATCAAGATTACATCACTTAACAGATGCTGAGTTAGAAAAAAGGCTTCATGTATTAAAAGAAATAAAAGCAGTAAATCCATCTTTGGTCATCTATGCGTTTGGTTGTATCATGCGGTGTCCTAAGTATTCAAGTTCGGATGAGGAACCTGATTATTATGAGATTTGTGGAGCAGAAATTCATAAAATAGGCGCTATTATTCATAAAAATAAATTAGGCGAATGTGAACTAGCTGATGGGGATGCATTAAAAAAGATAGCTAAAGATGAATACTTAACCGATTACACGAATCGCCGTCAAGTAAATTTAGACTATAACCTCAAAACGATTGACTTCGTACAAGATGGAATCATTGATTTCTTGGTAATTCCCCAAGATGACTCAGCTGAGTATGGATTTACAGCCATGGATCAAATTGTTGTTAGAAACAAAATAAATGAAAACATGTTAAATGCTAAAATTTATGTCTATCCAGGAGCAGATGAGGTCGCCCTGACGTTATTGGCACGACTTGTAAATAAGTTATCCTTAAAAAAACCTAAGGTATACGTCAGATATTCATCAACACTTGCCATGTCAGTTGTTCCCCCATATGAAGACCGCGCCATCAGTGAAACCATTAAATATCATCTTTTATCGGCAGGGTGTCGCGTGGTCGATAGTTTAAGAGACTGTGACTTTGTGTTGGCCGTAAATTGTCCAGCACATGCCATTAAGGAAGCGGTTTATCAACCGGTTACCAATAAAGATTACAGTGTCAATCGTAATTTAACTGAATTTGTTGATTTTATTTCAGACTGTATTGAGGAAGATATACCCGTTGCAATAAGCGATAGTGCCTATGCGAACGGCGGAGATTTAGAACTCATTAAACATTTAAATAGCCAGCAATTATTAGATAAAGTTTTGTCATACGCCGGGTGGAATACGAATGCGAACACACTCGGAACAGCCATTGGGCATGCCGTCTATAATCTGAATTTTAAGCAATCAAAACTGGACTTTTTGATGTTGCGATATTATGAAGACGTTTTATATTGCGCTAAAGTAAGAAGATATGTAGCTGATCATTATTTAGAAATAAATGGCATGAATTACTTTGATGTGAAAGACCAACAGGGCATCATCTCAGAAATAGTTCATCAAACGTTAGTTAAATTTTCAAAAGACTATTTATCATCAGTTTGTGACCAAGTTAAAATCAATCAGGTCCGAATGCCTTGGCGTCGCATGTTTGAAGTAGATATTGACCTAAGCTATCATGCACGATAAAAAGGATGCACGAATTTTTTTGGTGGCTAACAGCAGTCACACGAAATCGCTAGTAGAATCTATTAAAACTAAACGATGGCATCTTTCATAGAAAAACAGACATGCTTATAGTTGATATCTGGAAGCTTGATGACTTTCTTTAACCTAAGAAGACCTTATCTTTACGTATAAGGTCTTTTTAAATGATAATGGTCTGAATACAAAGGGTGTGACTCGTTGTAAAACGTGATACCAAAGCGTCTAATTTTGAAAAAAATAACGAACTAATAAGCTGTTAAGGCAATGGAAGACATAGATTAATTAAGTTAGTAAGATATAATTTTTGTAAATTCAAAAGAGTATAAAATTGGTTCTAAATATAAGCGTTTTCGGTGAAGGGAAGAAATAAAGTGTATTTTAATAAATCAATAGAATTCAATGATGTGAGAGAAATGGGTGGAGTTCATGATTGTGTTAGGTTATCTCATAGATAAAATAGCTTGGGAGGTAAATGATCCGGATTTTGGAAGTTTAACGCATATTAATTATGCGTTTGCAAAAGTAACGAACCCACATGGAGAAGTTTCAGAAACGTGGGTTCGTGCACATCAGATAAAAGAATTGAAGATGAAATTTCCAAGTTTAAAAGTATGTGCATCGATTGGTGGATTAGGCGCCACTTATTTTTCTGAAGCTGCACAAACTTCAAAAGGACGTCAGCTTTTCTCAAAAAGTAGCATTGAAATAATGGTTAAATACGGGATGGATGGCATAGATATTGATTGGGAATATCCGACGATTCCAGAAGGTGGCATCAGTTGTCACCCCGATGATAAAAAGAATTTCACCTTACTATTAAAACAAGTTAGAAAAGATTTAAATGAGTTAAGCAAAGTAACAAAACAAGATTATTTACTGACGATTGCTGCAGGAGCCACGATGTCATATATTGAAAATGTTGAGATGAAAGAGCTAAATGCAGTTCTTGATTTTATGAACGTCATGACGTATGATATGGGCGGGTTTCTTAATGTGACAGGACATCATACTAACGTATTTCCCTCTACTTTATCGAAGAATGCTGGCATGTCTGGAGGCGCCTATTTTATCGATGAGTTTGTTAAAGCGGGGATGGCGTTAAATAAACTTGTTTTTGGCATCGCCTTTTATGGACGTGGTGGGACGCAGGTGGAGGATTGGAATCATGGTTTAGGTTCAAGAATTAAAGGGGAACAGGGACTTTATTTTAACTATCATGAGATTGTTAAAAAACTTCGAGAAAGTGGGTATATCGAATATTGGGATGATTTAGCAAAAGCACCATGGGCTTATAATGGAGATACCTTCATTACTTATGAAAATGCAAGATCGATTAAAGAAAAAATGAGCTATGTTAAAGAAAAATCCTTATTAGGCGTCATGTTTTGGCAGTACCAAGCGGATAATACCAAAACGTTGCTAAACAGCATTAATAAATATAAGTAGGAAAGTAAGTCGTCTTCAAATCTAAAAAAATAAACGTTAAAAATTTATCTTTTCGTCTGTTGGAACTTCCTAAACAGGCATTAGCTGACACCATAAATAGAATAATCTAAAAAAAGAATGATCTCGAGTCAGGTTAGCCTGAACACAGATCATTCTTTTTTAAGTTCCAAATAAGGAGGGGGTGGATTTTTATCATGTACCATAAATCCATTATATTTTTAAAAAGATAGGATAAGTTTAATTTGATTGAAACTACCAAAGCCGTATTAAATCGAGCTCGTCATATATGGCATATTTTCTGTAGTCCTTAGGAGAAGAATTGACATGTTTTTTAAATATTTTAGAGAATTGTAACGCATCATCATATCCAACAGCTTGTGCAACTTCATAGATACTCATGTTTGTATCTTTTAAAAGTTGACAGGCTTTTTTCATTTGTAGGTCTAGAATATAAGCCTTAATAGAAATATTGAAAGTGGCTTTAAATAGATTACCTAAATAACTTTTGTTTAAACCGATATGACTAGCAATATCTTCAATTGAAAGCTTTTTATAATAATTTTTACTAATAAAATCTTTTGCTTGATCCGCATAAGGATTCTTACTTTTTTGACTGTCATAAATATTAATTGAACGGGATGTATTTTGTTTTAATAAATCATAAAACATCAGATAAAGGAGTCCTAATATCTTAACTTCATCGTGCACCCATATCTCATCAATCTCTCGTAACTCTTTAAAGCACAAGGGTTCTGTCTCAAACATGATGATCGGATTACTTGAAGGTTTTATATTGAGATTTTCAATGAATAAGTCTGCTTTTAAACCATTAAAACCAATCCAAGTATATTTCCATGGATCGTGCTCATCTGCTTGATAAAAAGAAACTTCATTCGGAAATATGATAAAAGCTTGTCCAGCCTCAATCGTATACATTTTTTTGTTTAAGACAAGGACACCACGCCCACTAATCACATAATGAATGAGATAATGAGATCTTACAGCGGGGCCAAAAGAATAGTTACTTCCACATTGTTGATAGCCACTTTGGTACACATCTAAATCAAAATTAAATAGTCTATTTATTAAATGTTCATTTTTAAACACCATTGATTTCCCCCCATTATTTGTCTAAGAAATTGATTGCTTAAAATATAACATACAAAAAAGTAAAAGTAAAATAGAGAAATAACATAAAGTCTAACATAATTGCCATATTTTTATAAACGCTTACATGGTATTATGAAGTTACAACATTAAGAAAAAGGGGGGAATTTGTTTTAGATTACAGCATCTTAAATAGGAGGTAAGTAATGAGGTTAGGGGATTTTATCGTAAAAAATAGTCAAGAGAATGTGAGTTGCAATTTAGAACTTTCCCAATTTAATCAGGTAGATTACGTAGAGGTTAACATCGAATGTGAAGAAGAAACGATTATTAACACAATAGAAATTGAATTTTATGTAGCCATTAATGATTTTCAATATCTATGGACACCAAATAATGGAACTGGGAAAAATTTCACAGTTGATTGGTATGGGGATAGTTGTGTCAAGCAAACCATATCAGCACCGGTTTTGGTTTTCTTTGATCATGTAGAACAGTCAAGATTTTCATTTGCATTTTCAGATGCCATCGAACCTGTCTATTTAAACTTTGGTGTGGAAGAAGAAACGGGAAGAATTAAGTGTCGAGTTGTTTTATTTAAAGAAAACACGAAGAAAATTAAATCTTATACAGGTACATTTAGAATTAACTTGAATCCATCAAAATTCAATGAAGAAATTAATAATATTTCATGTTGGTATGAAAAGATGTCAGATTATATTCCGATGGAAGTTCCAGAACCAGCGTATGATCCTGTGTATTCAACATGGTATTCATTCCATCAACGACTATCACAAGATGAGATTGAAGCGCAATGTAGAATTGGGGCGGACTTAGGATTAAAGACTATCATTGTCGATGATGGATGGCAAACAGAAGATACAAATCGAGGATATGCATATACCGGAGATTGGGAACTTAGTGAGAAAAAGTTTCCTTCATTTAAAGAACATATTAAGCGAGTCCAAGAGATGGGCGTGAAATATGTTGTTTGGTATAGTATTCCCTTTATGGGGATTAACTCAAAAATGTGGGATAAGTTTAGTGATAAAATTATCTCTTATGATGAGACGTTAAAAGTAGCTGTGTTAGATGTTAGGTATAAAGAAGTTCGTGACTATATTGTAAATGTCTATAGAAAAGCCTTAATAGAATGGAATATTGATGGATTTAAACTAGATTTTATCGATATGTTTAATATGCATAATGCAACAGAAAAAGCATTAACACTAGACAGTAATAGAGAAACTGAGTCTTTAGCTGATGCAGTTAATGATTTACTAGATGAAATAAAAGAAGCATTAATCACCATAAAGCCAGATATATTAATTGAATTTAGACAGAGATACATTGGACCTTCAATGCGATCTTATGGAAATATTTTCAGGGTTTCAGACTGTCCATATAATGTGTTAAGAAATCGTACAGGGGTTGTAGACTTAAGACTTTTATCAGGAAAAACGGCCGTTCATTCAGACATGATTATGTGGGGGAAAGAAGAAATTCCTGAAAGTGCTGCTTTACAATTAATAAATGTTTTATTCTCTGTGCCGCAATATTCATTAGATTTAAGTGATATTTCAGTAGAGCATTTTAAAATGTCTAAATTCTATTTAGAGTTATGGAATAAACATAAAAATGTTTTCATTATGGGTAAAATTAATCCTCTTGCGCCGCACTTGTCATATCCTGTTATCTATGGAGAATATGAGAACCAGCTAGCCGTTACCGTTCATGGGGATTACATAGTAAAATTAGATAATCACACATTTAACTATATGGTAATGGTCAATGGAGCGATGTTAGAACGAATCATTGTAGACTTGGAAGTAGAGTTTAATGGAGAAATAACAATCTATAACTGCTTAGGAGAAGTCGTGGAATCTAAGTTATGTAAGTTGCCTAAGGGATTACAAAAGTTAACCATTCCAAAATCAGGAACTGTTATTTTAAATAGTAACAATAGTTGATTCATAATTAAAACAACAATAGGGGGATTTTAAAATGTTAAAAATCACATTTATTGGTGCGGGAAGCACCATCTTTGCAAAAAACTTACTAGGAGATATTATCAGAACAGCTGCGTTAAAAGGGGCAGAATTAGCTCTGTTTGACATAGATGATCAGCGATTACAAGAATCATTTACGCTATTATCATATGTAAATGAAAATTACGATTCACCTTGTACCGTTAAAAGTTATACCGATAGAAAAGAAGCGCTTAAAGATGCGAAATATGTTATCAATGCCATTCAAGTAGGTGGATATGAGCCATGTACAGTAACTGATTTCGAAATACCTAAAAAATATGGACTAAAACAAACCATAGCAGATACTTTAGGTATTGGGGGGATATTTAGAGCATTGAGAACAGCTCCGGTTATGTTAGAAATTGCAAAAGATATGGAGGAAGTGTGTCCGAATGCACTTTTCTTAAACTATACAAATCCTATGGCTATGCTTACAGGTGCAATGCTTCATGGAAGTAAAATAAAAACGGTTGGATTATGCCATAGTGTTCAATCATGTGTGCCAGATTTATTTAGGGACTTAGGAATGGATAAAGAAGGCGTTCAGAGTAAAATTGCAGGTATCAATCATATGGCTTGGTTATTAGAAGTGACTAAAGACGGACAGGACTTGTATCCAGAGATAAAAGAACGTGCGCTAGAGCGACAAAAAGAAAAGCATGATGATATGGTCAGATATGAAATGATGAAACATTTTGGCTACTACATCACTGAATCTAGTGAACATAATGCCGAATACTCACCTTACTGGATTAAGAGTAATTATCCTGAATTAATCGATGCCTTTAATATTCCTTTAGACGAATATCCACGTCGTTGTGTTAATCAAATTAGTAATTGGAAGAAACTTGCGCAAGACATTATTAATAAAGATATTAAACATGAAAGAACATCAGAATATGGTTCTTATATCATTGAAGCCATGGAAACAGATAAACCATTTAAATTTGCAGGAAATGTAATCAATAATGGTGCAATCACAAACTTACCAAACGATGCAATCGTTGAAGTTTCTTGTTTAGTTGATTCATCAGGAATTGCACCGTGTTATGTGGGGAAATTACCAACTCAGCTTGCGGCATTAAATATGACAAATATTAATGTTCAAAATCTTGTTATTGAAGCCATCTTGACGAGAAGAAAAGACTTAGTGTACCAGGCGGCTATGTTAGATCCACACACCGCAGCTGAATTATCATTAGATGATATCAAAAATCTGTGTGATGATTTATTTGAAGCACATGGTTCATGGATACCAGAATACAAATAAGACAATGCGTAACTCATTACAGTACAGTTATTCTAGTAGGAAACTTAATGCATTCCTAAATTAACAACATTATCATCGGTTTAAAAATTCATACTAAAAATGATAGGGGGATTGTTTAATGAAAAAGAAATTGTTAAGCTCGATTTTAGCAGTATCAGTACTTAGTTTAGGTTTGGCAGGTTGTGGTTCAAAAAATTCAGCAGGTACAGCAGATTTAGATGTTGCGATTGATGAAATAAAAGAAGTCGAAACAACAGGGAAAAATGTTTATGGGTGGGATGTTCCAAAAGAAACAATGGATTTAACATACTATCAAAAAGGAATGATAGATCCAAAGGATAATGAAAAAAATATGAAGATGATGCAAGACTATCTTCTAGATAATTTTAATATAAATGTTGAAAAATTAGTTTATAACACGGACGCTTTAGAGCGATTTAATCTGGCAATGGCATCTAGTGATTATCCAGAGATGATTTCTGGTTTGAAAAAAGAAGATGTATTACAGATGAAATCTCAAGGTAAATTAGTTGATTTAACAGCCTATATGGATGAGTACGGACAAAATTTAAAGAAAGCATTAGGCGATAAATATAACAGATACTTGGATGCAGATGGAAAATTGTTCTATCTTCCAGCAGGATGGGGAATGCTTCCGATTCCGGACTACTCTGCTCATATTAAGTATAGTACTTGGGTAGAACTCGGTTCACCTACAAGTATTCCTGTAGATCAATACTACCAAATTTTAAAAGATGATATCACAAAAAATCCAACGAATGAGGATGGACAAAAAAGATATGCCCTATCTTGGCATGATAGTTTAAAAATAGAAACTGTCGCAGGTTTTTGGGGATTGCAACAGGGATACCTAGAGGATAGTGAAAACAACCTGACTCATTGGGTAAATACTCAACAAGGCTATGATTTCACTAAATTCTATAATCAAGCGTATCAAGATGGGTTATTTGATCCAGATGGATTTACTAATAAGTTTGATGATTGGAAAGCTAAGTTTTCTACACGTCGAGTTGCTGGACATATTGGTGGTTGGTGGGAAGGATGGAATGCTGGACATGAAGTATGGCAAAAAACGGATCCTAACTGGCAAGAAGAAGATAAATACATCCAAGTCAATCTACAAGTACCAGGTGTAGAAAAATCATACCTTTCTCCTAAAAATACAACAGCTGGTTCTTACACTGTCGTGACTAATAAAGTAGAAAGCCCAGAAAAAATAGTACAAATTATTAAATTCTTAGATTTAATGGCAAGTGATAATATGACTAGACTTATGGGGTGGGGAGTACCAAACGGAGCCGATTCAAACTGGAATATTGAAGAAGATGGATCATGGTCATTTAATGAAAAATCTAAACAAGATTCAATTAATGCAGAATACAACTATGAGCTACATGATACGTATGGACCACAAATCATTTGGTTGGCGCATGGGGTAGAAGAAATGTCTGATTTACCAAATGGATGCAGCTGGTTTGATCAATCCTTAAGATTCGAGAACCCATGGCTAAAAATCTTAAATGATAACTTAAGTGACACCGTTTATGATGCATCAGCATTAATCGATATCGATTTCTTACCGACTGATGACGCGACTGTAATAAAACAACAAGTTAATGACATTGTTAAATCCTACTGGGCAAAAGCTGTATTAAGTAACACCCCTGAAGAATTTGAATCTAACTTTAATGAGTTAAAAACAAAAGCTAACCAAGCAGGAGTAGAAAAATTAGAAGCCTTTATGACAGAAAAATATAACCAAAACTTAATTAACTGGGGTATGAAAAAATAAAAAATTAGAAAAGGGAAGAAGAAATTCTTCCCTCTAAATTAATTTTTAGTAGGAGGGGAGTCATGAGTAATTTAAGCGCTAAATTGCCAAAAAATGATTTTTCATTAGGAGGCAGTAAATTTGCTAAACTAAAGCGACAAATAATAAAAGAAAAATATATCTGGATCTTATGTGTCCCGATGATCTTATGGGTCTTATTATTTGCATATTATCCGATGTATGGAATGTTAATGGCATTTTTTGAATATGTACCAGGACAAAGTATATTAGGAAGTGAGTTCGTCGGATTTAAATATTTTATTGATTTCTTTAATTCACCGGATTTCTTCGTTATTATGAGAAATACGCTTGTTATTAGTTTCTTAAATTTAGCAATAGGATTCCCAATTCCTATCATCTTTGCCTTATTACTAAATGAACTAAGAGGAAATAGATTCAAAAAATTGATACAAACGATATCCTATCTTCCTTATTTCATTTCATGGGTAGTTGCAGCGAGTTTAATATTCCAACTAATGGGATCTGATGGACTTATCACGATGTTTTTAAGAAATATAGGCGTCCTGTCAGAAAACACTTCATTAATGTCAGAAGGAAAATACTTCTGGGGAATATTAACAGGTGCAAACATCTGGAAAAGTATGGGGTGGTCCTCAATTATCTATCTGTCGGCGATCGCGGGAATAGATGCGCAACTTTATGATGCAGCAGCTGTAGATGGTGTAAGCAGATGGGGAAGAGTTTGGCATGTTATTTTACCAGGAATGAGAGGAACCATCATCTTACTATTAATCCTAAGCATTGGTGGAATTTTAAATGCTGGATTTGAGCAACAATTATTATTGGGATCACCACAAAATAGAGAGTATTGGGATGTATTAGATACTTATGTTTACAGATATGGGGTTCAGTTAGGAAGATACTCATATGCAACAGCGGTCGGTGTATTTAAGTCAGTCATTGGCGTCACATTAGTCTTTTCTGCCAATAGGTTAGCTAAGAAATACTTTGATGTTTCAGTTATTTAATATAAAGGGGGGTATTTATGAAAAGTCGATTCAAACAAAGTTTAGGAAGTAAACTATTTGATGTTCTAAATGTCGTGATCATGGTATTAATTTTAATTGTAATGTTATACCCTTTTATAAACCAATTGGCAATATCATTTAATGATAGTACGGATGCGATTAGAGGTGGGATATACTTATGGCCAAGAAAGTTCTCACTCGATGCCTATAAATTTGTATTAGCAGATGATGACCTATTGAGGGTAACGATGACCTCTGTTATGAGAGTACTAGTCGGGACCTCTACAAGTGTAATAGCTACAGCGTTCCTTGCATATATCATTACTATTAATCACTTTTCAGGTAGAAAATTCATGAGAAGATTATTCGTTTTGACCATGTATTTCTCAGGCGGATTAATTCCAGCCTATTTATTAATGGTAAGCTTAGGTATTAATGAATCATTCACAATCTATTGGCTTCCATCTATGTTTAGTGCTTACAACATGTTATTAATAGCCTCATATATGCAATCAGTACCCGATACATTAAGGGAATCAGCAAGAATTGATGGAGCTAGTGAGGTGACAATCTTCTTAAAGATTATGATACCGATGTGTTTACCAGTCCTTGCGGCAATCTGTATTTTTAACGGGGTTGGACATTGGAATTCATGGTTTGATACGATGATCTATAATCCATCTGGTAAATTTGATACGTTACAAGTTTACCTAAGAAGAATATTGCTCGAAACAGAAGCTTTATCTAAAATAACAGATCAACAACAAGCAGCAAATGAGATGGCAAAATTAACAGTCGTGACCGTTAGGGCAGCCACAACCATGATTGTAACATTACCAATAGCAGTCATCTATCCGTTCTTCCAAAAATATTTCGTTTCCGGGATAACGCTTGGAGCGGTTAAAGAATAGAGAGGGAGTTTATGTTGAATAAAATCGGAAATATCAATATAAAATCGTCAAGTAATGACTTAGTAGAAAGTTTTAATTGGGCGAAAAAACAAGCATTAGAATATGTGTTTTACAGTGAAAAAGCTGGGCATTGGTATGAGGCGGCATTACCAGGTAGAAGAGCATTTTGCATGAGAGATGTAGCTCACCACAGTGGGGGGGCTCATGTTCTCGGATTACAAGCGCACACAAAAAATATGTTGAAGAAATTTGCAGAAAACATCAGTGAATCTAAGATGTGGTGCA
>JBOFCV010000268.1:0-3801 GCA_051646305.1 Turicibacter sp. | reverse complement strand
AGAAGGCAACAAGAGAAGCGGTTCGAGAGTTTTTTGATAGTGAGTGGCCACGTATCGTGAACATGGCTGATATGGGATATGTTGATTTGAAGTCAGTTGAAATTTCAGACATGCCAAGTGCACGATCATTTGGTAATGCCAACGATGAGCGGTTCACGAACCACACCGACGCTGTGTACTACTATGATGCCGTTGTCCATGCCATCAAGGTTATGACACAGCCGCACAGACACTTCATGTGGTTGCGCTATGTTCGACACTTAGAATGGTTGCAAGTAGAAGCACTGACTGGTTACAGCACTAGACGTGGTCAAGAGATTATCGACGAAGCGTTTCTGTTGTTCGCTGATAATTTTTCTGACGTTGATGATTTACGAGTTACAGAATAATCTGGAAAGCGCGTATATGGTTCATAAATGCCGCATGAAAGGTGCGGGCGATCCAAGTTATTATGATAGAGTACCAAAGTTGAAATAAAGCATGTGTGGCGGAATAGGTCATATGTCAGGTGCAAAGCCTGACCACATGCATACATACAGACAAATCACTAAAGGGAAACTTTATTGATTATTACCGTGCCAGCGCCTTGTATGTGGTGGCTGGTGTACATATCAATAAGCATAAGGACATATGCTTTCTAATTTTGTTGTTCGTGCCGTGGCTCCAGATATCTGAGTGCACGGTTTTTGCTTTGCGATGAAACGGCGTTACGCCATGAAAGAACATATATTTGGAAACGTACCGGTCATTGAACTAAACAAAAACGGCGTTTTGTGCAAGGAATATGCTATCGCGTTGTAGCGAGGCGCTGACATTGTTAGAAAAATTAGGGGATTATTATTTTGTAAGTTTTTTGTTATACGAGGGAGAAATATCAGTATCAACTTGTATAAATACGATTACTTGCTTGAGTTCAAATTTTTAAAAGAAACTACCGTAGTATAGTTGGTGTATAATCTGAATTTGTAAAGCAATAAAAGGAGAAATTTATATGAAATCTATCGCTGTTTTTAACAATAAGGGTGGTGTTGGAAAAACAACAATTTCTACAACCATTGGGTATGAACTTGCACGACAAGGTAAAAAGGTCTTGCTAATGGATTTAGATCCGCAATCTAACTCAACACAAGTTGTCTTAAGTGAAGAACAAGTTGAACGCCTATATGATAAACCAATTAAATCCATTGATCGCATTAAATCTATCAAGGATGTTTATGCGCCGATGTTAGATTCTAATGAAGCAACGATAGGTGAAGTAAATGACGTTATTTTAAAAGCCAAATTCCATAAATTCGGGTTTGATATAATTCCATCAAGCCTCATGCTGTCGGAATTTGAGGACACACTCAGTGATGCTTGGTCAGATTTAAGAGCCAATAAGCTTGGAGGATTACGTAGAACTAACTGGTTTATTCAATTGACTGAACAAATAAAAGGGAAATATGATTATTTAATTTTAGATCTTAGTCCCTCACTTGGAGCATTGAACCGATCTGTGTTATTGAACGTGGATACTTTTTTAATACCTGTAACGGGCGATATTTATAACGTTTATGGTGTTAAAAATATCGCAACATGGATTAAAGGATGGTTGAAGATTTATCAACGAGCAATGAATTACCTAGAGGAAGATTATAGTTCTGATGTTCTTGATACGGCAAAGATTAATAGGAAAGTTACTGAAGAAAATTTCAACAAGTTCATAGGGTATATTATTTCAAAAGCCAGAACAAGGGGAAAACATCGTAATCGGCATATTATCGAATATCAAGATAGAAATTTGAAGAGAATAGAAGAGGTAATTAATGAATCTTTATTATTTACAACCAGCGAAGCGCTGAAAAATAAGTTAAAATTAGGCACGGTCTTAGAAATAAAATCATTCTTAACAGAAGCAGAGGGAGCACACATTCCCGCGTATAAGCAAGTTGCAAGAGAGGTTGATTATAGTCAAGGGGGAAATTCACAAAATCATAATGATGATGGCGTTTGGTCAGCAAAATTTGGAATGATGAAGAGTTTCACTGAAATTGTTGCCAATGTTACGAAAAATATTGAGGAACTATATGAGTAATTGGCCACAATCTTTACTGTATAGTATGGTATTCAACAACTTGACAGTCTTCTTTGGGGCAGGTGTTTCAAGCGAATTTAACTTGAAAACGTGGGGTGAATTAGTTGATTATTTGGGTTCCGAAATGATCTTAGACGATAATTCGGCTGCTGAATTTAAAAAAAGCGTTGAGGAAAAGGATTACTTAAATGCAATAGATTTACTGTTTTACACTAATGAAGCGGAAGCGATTAGGTTGATTGAAGCTGAATACATGAAAGAAGAGACTATTAACAATATCGTTGAGTCTAATGAAGCGTTGTTGTTCAATCTGGGGGCTAGCGCATATTTAACAACAAATATAGATAATTCATTGGAAGATCTTTTATCACAAATTGGGAAAAAAAAGACAATAGTTCATAACTATGTTGATGAGAAGAATATAAAATCAAAACTTGTTACAAGGGACTTTGAAAAATCTCCCCTAGTAATAAGGTTACATGGAGATTTAAGTAGACCCGAAACAATGGTCTTTTCACAAATGCAATATTCAAAAATTATAAGAGAAAAGAATTTTGTTTTTGAACACTTAGTTCCAGCCTTATTTGTTTCAACTATGACAGTGTTTGTTGGCTATTCAATAAATGATCCCGATATTCAATTAACTTTAGAAAACATCGCTAAAGTAAGAGGATTAGAGCTGAATTTATTGTTCATAAATACAGATACAAGCATAACCAAACATAAAAAGAAATTATTTAGAGATAGATTTGGAATTGAAGTTATTGATTTTTTTGAGGGAGAGAACCAAACTGAGAGATTAAAAAATGCTCTAAAAGAATTAACCACAATTCGCGACGTCTTAGTAGGAATGAGTAGTGATGAAGCCAGAGATATAATTAACATGGGGCAGTCCTCGAGAAATGGGAAAATTCGTGATATTTTAAAATGAACAAATAATATACATGATTAGAGATTCATTTGATGATATAATAAACATGATATGAGGGACGTTGGCTTTTGTTGGCGGACCTCTTTTTGTATGTATGTCTAACTTGTTTTATTTTTAGTTTATTGGTTTAAATAATGACTTGAAGTGTAAGTGTTGAATACTTTGCCCAAAGATGTTGATGTTTTGAGAAATCGCTATAACTATGCAAAAATGCTATGATGAAAAGGGCTTAAAGTATTGGCGGTATATAACTAACCAAATACACCTTAAAAAGGTTATCCAACTGGGTAGCCTTTTTATTTTGCACTGAAAAGGAGTGTCGACATGCACAAGAACTTAATGGGTAAGTTGATTAAGAGTAACAATGTCAATCGTAGGAATTACATGCACGTTTACGGTGCTGATGAAGTTCGCACAACAGATCAACCACACGTACGTATTGAGTTTGATGACATTCGTGATGTACCAAAGGTGTGGGTAGATGGCAAATTGATTGCTGGAGTTAATGACAAATCATTGATTAGCCTTATGATTGATTGGAATACTGATACAGAGATTCAACATCATAAGGAATTTGACATCAATTACTTTGATATGACTGACAAGCGTGGTCAATCTAAGGGATTGCGCCAGGCGACTGTGATATGAAAATGCATGGGTATAAGGGAGAACGATATGCCAAAAATGACAATCTGTAGATTTGTAAGTCCAGCGGGTATCAAGTGCCATAAATTAGCGAGTTCACCCAATCATTATTGTAGTGATCATATGAATCACGAATCTGAATATCTTGCAA
>JBOFCV010000263.1:0-2711 GCA_051646305.1 Turicibacter sp. | reverse complement strand
CGACATTTAAATGTTCAAACTTTAAATCTGATTTCAAATCAAGACACATATGAGTTCGACGTCTTCGCTTTAGCATGTGCTACACTTCGTACTTAAACACACTAATCATATAATCTTCTTCAGCTAAATCTTGTATAAACTCAAATCCAGCAGTCGTGTAGAAAGACTTTAACTTTTCATTACTAGCAAAACAATCTAAGTAGATATTTTCTCCTAATTCCTTTGCAGCTTGGCAAATGTGATTCATCAAAGTCAGACCGAGATTAAGGCGTTGATAGGCTGGCGTGATGGCAATTCGATACAGATATAAATCCGTTGGCAACGTCGAACTTTCAAATCGACTATTCGCCGTTTCGTTCATTGAAAATGTCCCGATAATCGTCCCCTTATACGTGATTAAATAGATATTTTCCCCTTTAATATCTTGTGAAATTTCTTCTACGTCCCAAGGGTATATCCATTGCTTAATTTCTTTTTGATGTAAGTCAAGCGTCACCTTACGTAGTAAATCCATGATGTCTTCTGTGTGTGCAGGTTGTGCTAATATAATTTGATAATCCATTCTCTATTCCTCCTCTGGTGTCGTTATCTATTTTTTAGTTCAGTTTCATCATAAAGATAGATTGGTCTGCGTGATAGCGATAGACTCGTTCTTTAAGCGTCATCCCTAACTTCTGTAAGAGAGCGCAAGATGCTTCATTTTGACTTTGGGTTTCTGCTACCAACTTACTATGCATTAGCTCATTTCGTGCAAAATCAATGACACCTGATAATACTTCTGTCGCAATCCCTTGTCCCCACCACTTGGGTAAGAATTGGTACGAAAGTTCTGTACTTATTCCATCATGATGCGTATCTAAGGAAACAAGCCCGATAAACTCGTGAGTTGATCGGTGGCGCACACACCAATAAAAATCAATATCACTTGCCTTTAGCATATCTTTTAAACACGTATCAATCGCATCATTATCTTTTATCCCACCTAAAAATTGACGAACCTCAACTGACTTAAATACTTCACTCACCTCTAAAAAATCTTTTTCGCCTAAAGGTGTCATCCTACATCTAGTAGTGGTTAACATGAACTTCGCCCCTTTACTTCACATTATCCTCCTGATTGGCCGGTTTAATCACCGTATCGAGTAATTTATAATAACTCATTCCCACCAACTTTTTATGTAACGGCATATGTTGCTCTGAATAATATATTTTCTTTGCCCATTCTTTTTCTTCCCAAAAAGATCTATCATTAGGTAAAATTTTCATTGCCAGTACTTTTTGGAGTTGATACGTCGTCACCTGCTGATACGTTGGTTGATACTTGCTCTTAGCACCTTGTTCAATCGATTCAATAAATCGTTTAATTTCCTTATCACTTACCCCTATCTCCCAGGATGTTACCATTCTACTAATAGATCCGGTGTGATTCATTCCCCAAAAAACAGATACTTTTTCCATATATGCTAACACGTCTTTGGCATAGCCCCCTGCTGTTGTCGTCATTAACAAAACTGGTTTTCCAACCAACATAGGACGATGATACCATTTGCACGTTCGATCGATCAATGTCTTTAACTGTCCACTCACACTGCCCATATAAACAGGGGAAGTCAAAATGATGCCATCCGCTTGCACAAGTTTATCCATTATATTTGGCACATCATCCTTTATCCCACACTTATCGGTTAAAATACATCGCTCACATCCAACACATGATTTAATCATTCGCCTATGGAGATGAATAATCTCTAATTCAATTCCCGATTCACTTAACAATGTCTCACAGGATTTAATAAGCTTATAGGTATTCCCCATCCGACCACTACTTGAAATGGCAATAACTTTTTTCATTCTATCTTCCCCTTATACCCTGTACACAATTTTTTGATTTTTAAATGTTTTAACTCAATCTAACACTCTCTTCATCACTTTTTGATTATTGTACCATAATTATCCATAAACTCTGTGTTTATCCTCTTTTAATCGACCTAAAAAATTCGATAAGTTTCATCATTTCCACCTATCTTACGATCCTTATTTCAGCTTTTCCACGCCTTTTTCGTATATAAGTCACATCCCTTACCTATTTCTTTACCTATCCTTTAGCATTTTGCGAATTAAAAAAGTAGATGATTGCCTTGAGTGTGCAATCATCTACTTGGTTTTATTACCTGGTGTCACGTTGATATTTAATGATCAAGAAAATATTTGTTTTTATGACTATCACTTAGTATTAAAGGATTAAATTCAATATATTTAAATGACTCTTTTTATTTCCAATAGTTATCGTTGTTGATTTTACGTGTTGGTACCCTATCGATTTCCAAAATTTTAAACCTTTATCATTTTGTTCTAATACACCTATTCTTAACGTATCGGCTAGTTGAGTTACAGCATATTTTTTTATTTCTTCATGTACTATTTTTCCTAACTTGTTATTTCTTTCATTCGGTGAAAGTAACAGTAAACCTATCATCCAAGTTTTATACACATGCCAGAACACCCATTACTTTAGTTGTGGGATGAATGGCACATCTGTTAATCTTAATCACTATTTTAAATCCTTTTAAAGTTTTAATAGTTACTATACATGTGAACAAACGTTTTAGGGTAAACTATAACAGACTAACTTTTAAAATTTTCTAGTGTCTTTAGAAAATATAAACGAGTCGCAATCTACCAAGTTAATAAGTAACGTGAGGTGATTCCCC
>JBOFCV010000459.1:0-3645 GCA_051646305.1 Turicibacter sp. | reverse complement strand
ACTTTTACTACATGTTATTCTTTTCATATTATATACGATTGAAACAAAATATCAAAGAATAATCAAAAAATATGCTACTAATTTCTGTCTATTATTACCTTAAGCGACTCCGAAACCATAAAATACATTAATTTTATAGAACCTATTACCGTAAACTATCATGTTTCTCGTAACTTTAAATGACTTTATCCGGATGACTTTATCTGAGTTAATCGAATTCTACCACGATGTGCCACCAATTGAAAATTTTGATTTTGGCCAATATTTTTGTTTTTTTAACTCCATTAAAAACAACAGATACAGTCATCCTTTTTTACGTGAATCTGAGTCAATTATCTAACATAAATTCATTCTTTAACAACAACAAAATCTAACACTTTGACATACTTTAATACGATGTGCCTTTTAATGGTCGTTATTTTTGAATATAAAAAAAAGCTAAAGTTTGCACTTTAGCTTTTAAAGTTGTTCAAAGAACAACTACTGTATACTCTGTTTATTAAATTTGGGAGGTTTAAGAAACAAGAAAGTATTACGGGATTATTATACAACAATTTTCGACAGTATGGTTTGTTTTTCGATTGATTTTACTAAATCTTTACAAAGACTAATTTTGTAAGCCTTATCCTACTTACAACTGTTATCATTCCCGCTACTTTTTAAATAATAGAACAACGGCTTCAGCAGCTATTCCTTCTTCTCGTCCAATAAATCCAAGTTTTTCACCACGTGTTGCTTTAACGTTTACTTGCGTGATTTCTGCTTCTAAATCGGCGCTAATATTTGCTCTCATATCATGGATGTGTGGTCGCATCTTTGGTTGCTCTGCATAAATCGTTGCATCGATATTTCCAATTTTGTAGCCTGCGTTTTTCATAAGTTCAGTTGTGGCACGCAATAAGACACGTGAATCTACCCCTTTATAAGTTGGGTCTGTGTCAGGGAAATGGGCTCCGATATCTCCTAAAGCTAATGCTCCGATTATTGCCTCGGTAATCGCGTGACATAAAACATCGGCATCGCTGTGACCAAGTAATCCTTTTGTATGTTGGATTTCAACGCCACCTAATATTAATTTACGGCCTTCTACAAGTTGATGAATATCTGTTGAATGTCCAATTCTAATCATTCATTATCACTCCCTTTAATAAATTGTTTGGCAATGATTAAATCTTCTGGTGTTGTGAGTTTGATGTTAGTATATGATCCCTTCACGACTAAAACTCGTGATTCTGTGTATTTTTCAATTAAACTTGCTTCATCTGTGCCTAAAAAGTTGCAATCTTTAGCTAATTCATGAGCACGTCTCAATAACTGGGTTGGTGCTGCTTGTGGCGTTTGGACTGCATACATTTCATCACGATTTAACGTTTCAACAACTTCCCCATTCACTACTCGTTTCATTGTATCTTTTACGGGAACCGCAACAATTGAAGGCTTACCCTGTGTTGCAAGCTCTACACATTCATCCATCATAGTCTGTGTTACAAATGGGCGCGCACCATCATGTACTAATACAATGTCTTGTGTTGCTTTTTCTAATCCATTATAAACACTATATTGTCGCTCTGATCCACCACTCACTAAACTGATGCGGTGATCAATGATTTTATAGTCTATTAACAACTCATTCATCTGATCTATTTCTAATGGGTTTACAACTAACAATAGCTGACCACACTTTTGATCGTGTAAAAACTTTTTAAGTGTCATGATCACAACCGGAACACCATCAATTTCGTGAAGCATTTTATTGTAACCCAGTTTCATACGACTTCCCATTCCTGCGGATAAAACAATAGCAGAATACATAAGGTTCCTCCATTTTTTAAGTCAGATTATATTTATCATTTATATTAAAATGCTAATCTTTAAACTTTCTAAGTCAGTCGTCTCATGATTCCCATAAGAAGTTCTGTGATCTAAATTAGACGACTTTATTTATGATTAACACTGATTTACTTTTCAAAAAGGCTCCATTAATTGAAATGGAGCCTCTGGCTTTTTATTCTTTTAAATGGTTGGTTCTTCTTTGAAATTTAAACTAGCTGACCTGATTATAAATTTCAAAACTTGGAACATCCTTTTTGAATTTAATAAGTTGTCTTTATATAGGCGCGTTTATTAAATTTGAATGTTGTTCTTATTTTAGTTAAAAAAATGAAGTCTATACTAGAAGATTAATTCTTTTAATTGCTCATCTTTACGATCTAAGTAATGAATCGATTGGATACGACGAACTGTTCTTGATTTCCCTCGGATCACAAGTGTTTCAGTTGTTGCCATTCCATCTTCACAATTAATTCCTTCTAATAAATCACCTTTTGTGATTCCTGTTGCTGAGAAGATAACATTATCGCTTTTCGCCATGTCTTCTAATCGTAAGATTTCTCCTGGGTTAACGTTCATTTCTTCGCAGCGACGAGCTTCGTCGGTACTTAATCTGATGTTTTCTTCTGTTTCCCCTTTTACATCTTTACGTAGAACAAGGCGACCTTGCATATCTCCATCAAGTGCACGAATAACTGCGGCTGATACAACACCTTCTGGTGCTCCACCGATTCCGTAAACCATATCGACTTCACTAAATGGCATACATGTTAAGATTGATGCAGCGACGTCTCCATCAGGAATTGCAAATACACGAACACCAAGTCCTTGCATTTCTTTGATTTGCTCATCATGGCGAGGTTTTGCGAGTGTCATGACTGTGAATTGTGATAATGGTTTCCCAACGGCCTCTGCTACTTTACGAATATTTTCTTCAAGTGATAAGTTTAAATCGATCATTCCTTTTGCTTTTGGTCCAACAATTAGTTTTTCCATGTACATATCTGGTGCTTTTAAGAATGATCCTTTTTCTCCAACAGCAAGTGTAGTCATTGCATTTGCTTGCCCCATTGCTGTCATGCGAGTTCCTTCAATTGGGTCTACTGCGATGTCTACATCATCACCGAATCCAGTTCCAACACGTTCTCCGATATAAAGCATGGGTGCCTCATCAATTTCACCTTCACCAATAACGATCTCTCCGCGAATGTTAATTTCATTTAATACGTGGCGCATCGCAAGAACCGCTGCTCCATCTGCTGCGTTCTTATCTCCACGCCCTAACCACTTGTAACCTGCTAATGCTGCTGCCTCTGTGGCACGAGAAAACTCAATTGCTAATTCACGTCTCATGTTGAAACCCTCCTAAACGAATATAATTCCATCTCCATTATATCAAAAAATGTAAGTATTTCTCTATTTTTTTCATTGTTTTAATACATAATGTCATTATTGCCCGCATTTAATTTTTATTATTTATTTTAAACTCTTTTAAAATAAATTTTGAGTGGTTATTTTGACTCTTATTATAATAAGACAAACAATTTTCCGATTTTTAATATCTTTGCACCTTCAATCGAACAGTCGAACCTAAAAAAAACCGACTGTTTTTTTTGTTAAAACATAGTCGGTTTTTTAAATGACTTATACCTATTATTCAATTTTACTCTTTTGACTCTAACCTCTTTAAATCGAATACGCCCACATGTTTCTGATTTGTGATTCGATGTTTTCAAAGGTCCATAGTGTATTACTTCGCTCGATACTATTTGGATCATGAACTAAAAATTTCCCATCTTCGTATCCATAAATCAC
>JBOFCV010000230.1:0-2551 GCA_051646305.1 Turicibacter sp. | reverse complement strand
AATAAAAAAATAAATTGTTATTTTAACAAGGGGATAATTAATAGAGGGTCTATGGTTAACATCAACCATAGACCCTCTATTTTTAAAAGTGAAAAATAGTAATGAATTTTACGACGCAACACATTGTTCAAAAGATTTCATAAAGAAATTTCTATAAGATTAGTATCAAAGTTATGGTCTCGATAAGCCGAAATTGGTTATACTAGAAACAGGTTAAAATTCCTCACGATATCAGAATGGAAAAGTTTTGTACATAAAAGTTACCAGGGGAAAAGGTGAACAGGGTAGCTATTTAGACATCAGATGGTTTTAGTCAAATTTCTATACCTTTAAAAAAATGAATTCAAGTGATATATTTTTACAAAAAATTCAAATCTGTAGAATTTGAGTGTGATATAATATTAAAGATAACAGATGTATTAGAAAAATAGTAATAAATGGGTTATTCCTAGAGATTCCCCATTTATTCAGATAGATTAATTTACAAAAGAATGATAAAGTTTGCCTCAAGAAAGGAATTTATGATGTTTGATAAGATGATAAAACTCTTTAAGTCTTTAGTCTTTAGGATATATGTATTAAAAACCGTGATGATAGTGTTATTTGTAATGATTGTTTTCCGATTATATTCGATTCAAGTTACCTACTCTCCTGATTATACAGCTTATTTAGAGCGTTCAAGTGTTGTTGCTTTACAGAAAAACGTGCCTCGTGGTGTTATTTATGACCGTAATTTTGGGGTTTTAGTGGATAATGAAGCAGTTAATACAATTACGTATCAACTATATACAGATGTATCAACGAAGGACATGAAAGAAACAGCTACTAAATTAGCTGATTTAATTGAAATGGATTTTGAATTTTTAACGTCTCGTGATTTAAAAGATTTATTTATTGAAACCTATCCTGATGAAGTAAAAGAACTTATTACTAAGAAAGAAAACTCGGCATTTAAAGCAGGAGATTTAAAGGATAAGGATATATATAAGTTACAATTAGATCGGATAACAGATGAGCATCTTGCTAAATTATCGAGTAGTGAAAAAGAAGCGCGTGCCATCTATATCAATATGAGTAAAGGAACCAAATTAACTTCAAATATTATAAAAAAAGGTGCAACGACAGAGGAAGTAGCGATTGTTAGTGAACATTTAGAATACTTACCTGGTGTAAATACCGAAGTAGATTGGGATCGAACGTATCCAAGTATTGCAGGCCATCACCCAGCATATGGACGTGTTTCATCATACGAACAAGGGTTACCAGCTTCAAAAGTAGGGTACTATAAAGCGCATGATTATCAAGCCAACGATCGTGTGGGGATGTCTCAGTTAGAATTGTACTATGAGTTTCTACTCAGAGGATATAAGTCTCAATATGTTTTAACGACCGATAACGAAGTATCAAACTATGATCAAATTTATGAAGGGCAACGCGGACACGAAGTTGTATTAACACTTGATGCAGATTTACAGGCAGCAGTAAATAAAATTGTTGAGGAAGAATTGATTGCAACTAAAGCATCAGCAGGAACAGATTATTTGCGTGAAGCCTACATTGTGATGATGAATCCTAAAACGGGAGAAATTTTATCGTTAACAGGTAAGATTATTGAATACAATGAGGAAACAAAACAATATGAAGTTTATGACAATGCACTAGGGAGTATTCAAAATGCCTTTACAATGGGATCAGCAGTTAAAGGAGTTTCTTTACTTGCAGGGTATAATTATGGAGTAACTAATCTCAATGATAGTGTTATCGATACTAAGATGACGTTTAAAGGCGGTTTAGTTAAAGGATCTTGGAAAAACCTTGGTTATGTTAATGACTCTGATGCCTTGAAATTTTCGAGTAACGTTTTCTTCTTCCAACAGACGATTCGTTTGGGAGGATCTTATTATACACCGGGTGGTGCCTTGGTGTTAGATTTAGAAGCATTTGATAAATATCGTGATTTCTTTGCCCAGTTTGGATTAGGTGTGAGTACAGGAATTGATTTGCCAAATGAATCGATTGGATTGCGAGATGTGCGTACCCCTGGGAAACTATTAGACTTTGCAATCGGACAAGCTGATATTTATACGACACTGCAATTAGCCCAATCCGTATCAACGATTGTAACAAATGGATATAGATATGCGCCAAAAATTATAAAAGAAGTGTATATTCCATCAAATGAAAGTATTGAAGGAAAACAACTTTTACAAGGATTTAAACCAACCTTGTTAAATGTTGTAGAACTCGATCAGAAGTATTTCCAACGTGTTCAAGATGGATTCAAGCGTGCATTGCAAGAACCTGGTGGGACCGGATATGGTGTCTTTTATCAAGCCAAGTATAATCCAGCAGGTAAAACGGGAACAGCCCAAGAGTATGCACGTGGTGAAGATGGAAAATATATAAAAGATAGTTCAGGAAACTTTATTGAAGTGTATAATCGCTCTTTAGTTGCCTATGCACCAGCGGATAATCCAGAAGTAGCTATCGCTGTCATTACACCTCAGTCAGAATTGCCAACTAAATCAAATACAATCAGTCTTGATATTGG
>JBOFCV010000199.1:0-16817 GCA_051646305.1 Turicibacter sp. | reverse complement strand
ATCGTTGGAATGGGCGTCATTATGTATATGGCGGGGTTGATTTAAACGCAATCGAATCATTTCAATGTTATTAAAGAAAAGACTCTAACTTTAATTTAAGGTTAGAGTTTTCTTATTTGGAAAGGGAAAAGTTAGATTACGCTTAAAACGTATTTCCATGTGCAGTAGGCTATAGGGTAAACGCATTTTAGCTGCTTAACTAAGATAGAATATATTGAAAATACGTGTGCGTCAATTAAGAAAACGTTTATTTATGAAAGGGTAATGGAAAGTACATGTGCTATTCTTGTAAAATAACCCTATATTAGGTAAAATGAGAGGAATTATATCAAGCAATCATGAAGAAAAGTGAGGAGAAAAAAATGAATCAAACAAAAGGAGTTATTTTAACCATTGTAGCTGCACTTATATTTGGATTCACACCTATTTTAGCAAAAATAACTTACGGCTTAGGAAGTAATGGAATCAATTTAACGTTCTTCCGTGCATGCTTAGCACTTCCCATTTTATTTGGAATCCTTAAGTATCGTGGTGTTTGTTTAAAAATAACAGCAAAACAATTGAAACAGTTGATCATTGTGGGTGTTTTTGGCCAAGCAATAACGACTGTTACGCTATACGCCTCATATGATTATTTATCAGTCGGGATGGCAACAACCATTCACTTTATCTATCCAGCGCTCGTGGTTGTAGCTTTAGTTGTTCTTTATCATGAAAAGTTATCAAAATATAAAGTTATTTCAATTTTATTTGCCCTCGTAGGTATGCTTTTATTTATGGAAAGTGGCGGTTCAATGAGTGTTTGGGGCTTATTCTTGTCCATTCTATCAGGAATCACGTATGCATTCTATATCCTTTATATTGAAAAAAGCGGACTTAAAAAGATGGATCCATTTAAATTAACATTTTATCTTTCATGCGTCGTTTCAATTTCAGTTTTAATTTATGGAACATTAACCCAAACGATCACACTAAATTTAACGCCTATTGCGTGGGGGTTAACACTCATTATCTCGATCCTCGTAACCGTTGTGGCGGTTGTGCTTATGCAAATTGGAATTGATGTCATTGGGAGTGCAAAGGTTTCAATTCTTAGTTTATTTGAGCCCGTAACTAGCGTGGTTTGTGGGATGATCTTATTAAACGAAAGCTTAACGATTTTTAAGTTTTTTGGATGTATTCTCGTTATTTTATCAGGAGTTGTTATTATTAAAGAGAAAACGGAGACGACTAATCATCCAACAAACGAAAATAAAGAAACGATAACAGCCTAATAGTATTCAAATTTTATTTCGCAATACTCAGTTGAGGGGCGCTAAAGAACAGATGACGGATAAAAACAATGGATGGTAAAGCAAGCGTGGTAAAAGCAATCAGTTACAAAGGTGACATTTCCGATGGAATGTTGCTTTTTTTATTATCAAAATATATTGTAAGCGTTTTTAAGTGGTTAAACGAACATTGACACCAAATCATACTGTAGCGAATAGGATATTTAATAGAGGGGGTGGTGAAGGTGGAATTTTTATTTTCTATTATTATTTGTTTAGTGATATTAGAATTGTTTGATGTGTTTTTCTGTTGTTTAGGTGGTTGTTTAGGAGCAATAATTAAGTTATTTATTAGTCTCGTGTTATTCATAATGACACTTTGGTTCATTTTTGCTATTGGATTTATTGGATGGGTCATAGCAGCGTTAATCTTAGGATGGCTTCTAAAGATATGGTGGTAAAAGAAAATTAACTCTCCGACAGGTAAAGACAAGTTATGTATTTCCTTCATGTTAGAATGAAAACAAAGGAGGGGGAAAAGTGAATAATCCAAAAGAATTATCAACATTTTTACGAAGTTTTAATCTAGGGGCAATTTTAACTACACTGTCCATTTCAGATATCTTATTTTTAAGTCAAGATAAAACAATATTTTTTGCCATTCTATTTATGGTTATCGTAAATGGAGCTGTCATTGGTGTTGTGATGCAATATATTCTAATTCATACAAATATTACGCGTAATATGGTGTATGCCTTTATAAATTCAAAAAATCAGATTCCAGAGAAACTATTAAAAATGAGGCATCATAATTTAGATGAAACTTTGAAAATGATGAGAAATATTCAGTTAAATGTCAAAAAAAATGTTTTGATACTCATGGGTTTATTCATCCTACTGATACTTTCACTTTTCTTACCGATCGCATATGGCGTTAGTATGGGCTCCAAGTTAGTTATATTTAGTATTATTTGGAGTGTTGCTTTTCTTGCAAGAATTCTATTGAAAAGTATGATTTTTATTAATAATAGTCGATATCTTGTTCTCAAGATGGATATCATTTTTAAACAATACCAGATTCCGGTTCGAGAGGGATATTCAGAGCATATAAAAGAAGATAAGGAGACCTAATTCGTTTTGGTCTTTTTTTTGTGGTATAATCATTTCATTTACGGAAAAATAAGGAGTTTGAACATGAATAAAACCGAAGTGATGAATTGGATAAAGAAAGAAATCGTATTGGTGCTGGCAGGTGTTTTAGCATTTGGAAGTAGTTTGTTTACAGGGGTGCACACCTCGCATGTAGATTTAAATGTATTAATGTTATTATTCAATCTGATGATTGTGGTAGTTGCTTTTACTAAACTAAATGTTTTAGATAAAGGGGCGAATTTTATTTTAGCTCAATGTAAGAGTACGAAGCAGTTGACGTTTGGGTTAATCAGTTTAACGTTTGCTTCTGCCATGTTGATTACAAATGATGTGGCATTGATCACGTTTGTTCCACTGGCGCTTATTTTAGCAAAAACAGCAAAATTAAATCCGATTAAATTAATTGTGTTATTGACCCTAGCAGCAAATTTAGGGAGTAGCATGACGCCCATTGGAAATCCTCAAAACTTATATTTATATTCGTATTATGAGTTGTCACCACTTGAGTTTATGAAGATGATGTTACCGCTTGGTATTGTTTCGTATGTGTTGTTAGGCTTAGTGGTGATGAAGGAAAAATCCAAGCAATTAGCCGTCCAATTATCAGAGGTACGCATCGAAAATCCTATGCAAGTTGTGGCATTTGCTATGTTGCTAGTTGTAATTTTATTATCCGTTTTTCATGTGATAGACGTGACTGTCACATTTGGATTAACTATTTTAATGGTGATCTTGGTGGATCGTTCGTTATTTAAAAAGGTGGATTATTCACTTTTAATTACTTTTGTTTGTTTCTTTATTTTCGTTGGAAATATTTCTTCTATTGGTGCAATGAGTAGTTTAATGACGTGGTTATTAGAAAGTGAAACAAAAACATATGTTGCTGGAATCCTTTCTTCTCAAGTCATTAGTAATGTACCTGCCGCTATTTTATTGTCGACCTTTACACCTTTTGTAAAACCTTTATTGATCGGTGTAAATATTGGGGGATTGGGAACCTTGATTGCATCGCTAGCAAGTGTAATCTCATATAAATTGTTTGTGGCAAAACACCCAGAAGAGGGCGGAAGATATTTGAAAGCTTTTACGTTGTATAATTTAGTAGGTCTAGTCTTATTAAGCGTCATCTTCATATTTTTAATTTAAGCGGTTAAAAAAATACGTGTCCAATAAAAAAGGACTCGTATTTTTTTTATGGTTGAGTGGCTAAAGCGTGAAAATCTACTGGAAATAAACGATAAATTCTACTTGAATGAGCACACGTATAAAATGAAAGGGATGAAATTAAGGGTATTGGATGAGTCGGTTGTAAATATCATGGCCAGGTAATGTTAGAATTTTACTTTGGTAATGTCAGAGTGAATTAATTTTAATCAGTCCACGTGTAGAAACATATCAGTCAAAATATAGACATATAATGGTATAATGTAAGTCGGTAAAGGTAAATGATAGCGTACAGCAAAAGGGTGGAGTTAAAGATAACTTGCGATGTTTGTTATTAAATTTACAAAAACTCGATGAACTAGGATGTAAGCTTAATTAAAAATTTAGTATTGTTGGGGGGATATGATGTTAAGTGAATTTGAAAATGTTAAGATGCGCTATGCGATACCACTGTTTTTCTTTTTTCCATTACTGTTTATTATGCTGATAGAAAGACTAATTCCTGGAGTGACGGAAAGTAAGTTTAACTCAGTTTTTAATGGGTCTTATATCGTTCTCATTCTTATTTTGTGGAAGCTATCAGTACAAACGAAAACAACGCTTAGAAAAAATATCTCTGACTTGTTTTCGATGGAATTACTAAAGGACTTATCGGTTATATTTTTTGCACAGCTTCTATTTTCAATGTCAACGGCCAATCTATCAACAGCGATTGCGTATTGGTTTAATCCAACTTGGACAAATGATTTGAATGCAATGAATGCTATTTCTTTCTCATCGACAGCGGACTTAATTTTTATGGTTATTGGGACAAGTTTACTAGTGCCTATATTAGAAGAATATGTATTTAGGGGCGTGATGTTTAGTCGGTTAACACATAAATTTAATTTGATAATCGGAATTGTCATCTCATCGGTGATCTTTGGCGTTTTACATGAACTAGACGCGTTGGGGGCAACAGTATTTGCACTATTCTGTTGTTTTTTATATCTCAAGTATCAAAATATTTTAGTGCCGATTTTACTACATATTCTTAATAATTTATTGGCGTGCATTCCCATCTTGTTAGCACCTGAGATGTATGCAACCGTTGAACCTATTAATCAAGAATTAGCAAATACATTCTTTAAAGATGGGTTAATCTTATTACCAGTGAGTGTTGTTTTTATTTATTGGGGATATCGCCGATTAAAAAATACCAACGGTGGAAACAACAAACATCAAATAGCGTATAAGCGAGCGATGTAAACAATAATGATACACTAAAACTTAAACTAAATCGCAATTGCGATAAATGGAGAATGATAGGATGAATAATTTAAGCTATGTATTCCCACAAGGGAAAACAAACGTATTAACATTTAGTTATGATGATGGGGTTTTGCAAGATAAAAAATTAGTTGAAATTTTTAATCAGTATCAATTAAAGGCAACCTTTAATCTCAATTCTGGGTTACACGAAGAACCCTTCTGTTTTGAAATGGATGGGCTAAAGATTTGTAGATTACCGCTAGATGAAGTGACATGTTTATACGAAGGTCACGAAGTAGCCGTTCATAGTTTGACTCATCCACCGCTTCACGAGTTGAGCGACGATAAAATTTTAAAAGAATTAAGTGTGGATAAAGCGCAACTAGAGTCATGGTATGGTTATAAAATGACAGGAATGGCATTTCCGTTTGGAAACTACGACGAACGTGTTTTAAACATCATGCAAGCGGTTGGATTAAAATATGGCCGAAGTGTTTTGGACACTAAGTCATTTGATGTACCGGATAGCTTCACCTTATGGAATCCAACGTGTCACCACAATGACCCTGATATGTTAAACTTAGTTCACGAGTTTTTAAATGTTGAAACTGAGGAATTAAAACTCTTTTATATTTGGGGACATAGTTACGAATTTGATATCGATCAAAATTGGGATACTTTTGAACGTCTTTGCCAACAACTTGCTCATCATGAATCAGTTTGGTACGCAACCAATCGTGAAATTCTTGACTATATGACGGCTATTAAGCAATTAGAAGTGAGGGGAAATGAGTTATATAATCCAACAGAGATAGAACTTTGGGTAAAGTTTAAGGGTCACCTTGTTGTGATAAACCCTAAAGAAATCAAGAGTCTAACCAACTAAAAAAAGCTGAATGGCTACAAAGACGCCATTCAGCTTTTTTTATACGGATAGTTCTAATACGACAGGGCAATGATCTGACCCTAAGATATGGGCATGAATATCCGCATCTTTTAAATGATTTTCTAATTGATTTGAAATAAGGAAATAATCAATACGCCACCCCGCATTTTTAGCACGCGAGTTAAAACGATAAGACCACCAACTATAAGCACCTTCAAGTGATGGATTTAAATGGCGGAATGAATCGATGTACCCACTTTCCAACGTTTTAGACATTTGCTCACGTTCTTGTGGGGAGAATCCTGCATTTTTAACATTCGTTTTTGGATTTTTTAAATCAATCTCCGTATGAGCGACATTTAGGTCGCCACACACAATAACAGGTTTATGTTGTTCAAGTGCTAACATATATGAACGGAAATCATTTTCCCATTGCATGCGATAGTCGATACGCGCTAATTTATCTTGTGAGTTTGGGGTATAAACCGTGATCAGATAAAATTCTGGATACTCAAGTGTGATAACACGTCCTTCTTGATCATGCTCCTCAATGCCTAGACCATAAGTAACGGATAACGGTTCATGTTTTGTAAAAATAGCAGTTCCTGAATATCCTTTTTTCACTGCATAGTTCCAATACTGATGATAGCCTGGCATCTCTAATTCAATTTGCCCAGCTTGTAATTTTGTTTCTTGTAAACAGAAAAAGTCTGCTTGTTGCTCATTAAAATAATCCATAAATCCTTTTGTGACACAGGCTCGAATCCCATTCACATTCCATGATATAAATTTCATAAGTATAACCTCCTTCATGACTTATTAATAGAATACCCTTTTTAGAAAAAAATGTCATGCATGTTGCTTTTTAAAGTGAAAAAATGTTTAATATTTACAGAGAGAGAGATAATAAGTTAAAAGACCATGTTTGGCATAAATTAGGGATAATGAATAACGGCGAATGCTTTGGAGGTCTTGACACCATGATTAGTGAAATCGGTAAAGTAACATTATATGTGAATAATCAACAGGAAGCAAAAGACTTTTGGCTGAAAAAAATGCATTTTGTCCTCAAAGTGGATCAACCCATGGGGCCGAATGAGAAATGGATGGAAGTTTCACCAAGTGAATCTTCTTGTACGTGTTTTGTGTTATCTGACAAGGAAAAGATGTTAAGTCAAAATCCATTAGCAGAGGTTGGGCATCCTTCACTGCTATTAACGACAAAAGATATTGTAGCAACTCATGAACAAATGAAACATAATGAAGTTGAAGTAGGGGACATCATAAATATGCCATTCGGTAAGATGTTTTCGTTTAAAGATCAAGATGGACAAGATTTTATGATTCGTGAAGGATAAGGATTCAACCATTATACAAAGTGGAAAGGGATGACATGAAGTCATCCTTTTTTTATATGATGATCGAATCATAGGAGGCGAGTGTCGTGATCTTATGTCATATAAACACATATACTTTTTACCTTTCAAGAAGGAGGTGTTAAGTCTTCAATACCTGAATACGATGGTACCCTTGTTTCGTTAAAGGTGTTGCGACTATAGTGAAATGATCCTTTACTTATATATAAGTACTGCAAAATTTTTCGTAGGACTATAGGATCCTGTTGTATCAAGGCATTTAAGGTTCTAGCACTGAAACTATTAATGTGAAAGATTTATCGCTTTGTATATATAAGGCGCTATAGTTTTTATTTTTTACACATAAGTGTAAAGTCAGGAGCCGGCGCGTGGATGACTTGTCATCGTGCTGTTTGTCCTTAGACTAATCTAGCTAAAAATATTGACTGTTTTTATCCGGATCTAGTTGGATTATGATGAATGATTCAAAATGGATTGAAATAATGGCGACTTAATTATACTAAATAGATGAAGATATTTGAATGATTTATGAAATTGAGATCACAATATGTCTAAATTAATTGTTATTGAGAATCAAAAAGACCAAACTTTGATAGTTATTGACTGTTTTGTAGAACGAATGTGAATGAAAGTGAACGAAAATGAATGTATTTCATTGACTAATGTAAACGATTTAGCTATAATAAACACATGAAAGCGATACAAAAATAAAAAATGTCTAAATATGAAATATATTAAGTTTATTTGGGTAATTTATTATAATGAGGTGACAATATGATTACAGAACAACGTCAGATGCTGATTGTTTCAGAGTTGAAAGAAAATGGATTAGTTAAGGTGACTGATTTAGTTGAAAAATATCAAGCATCGGAATCAACAATAAGACGTGATTTGATTCATCTTGAAAACTTGAATTACTTGAAGCGTGTACATGGTGGCGCTGTTTCTCTTGAAAGTAAAGTCATCGAGAAGAGTTACAATGATAAGTTACTATTAAATAATGAAAATAAAAAACTGATTGCAAAATATGCAGCCTCTTTAATCGAAGAGGGTGATAGTGTCTATTTAGATTCAGGGACAACGTCATATGAAATGATTCGTTATTTAAACCAAAAGAACATCATGGTGGTGACGAATGGGTTAAGTCATATTGAAGCACTCATTGAAAATAATGTGTCTTGCATGATTCTAGGTGGAAAAATAAAAAGTAAAACGAAAGCAATTGTTGGGTATGAAGCGATTCAATCTCTCAATCGATATCGTTTTGATAAATGCTTTATGGGAACAAATGGTGTTCATCATTTACATGGATTTACAACACCGGACCCAGAAGAAGCAGCCATTAAGGAAAATGCGATAAAGGCATCTAAAGATGTCTATATCCTGGCAGATGCTAGTAAGCTAAGTGAAGTTAGCTTCACACGATTTGCACAGATAGCTGATGCCGTCATTATAACAGATGAACAACAAAACTTAGAAGCACTATCAGATAAAACTACAATAAAGGTTGTGAACGCATGATATACACCGTAACGTTAAACCCATCTATTGACTACGTCGTGACACTCGATCATTTAAGTGAAGGTAGGGTAAATCGAGTAAATAGTGAGCATTTTTATCCTGGTGGAAAGGGGATTAATGTTTCACAAGTCTTAACACAACTCGGTTATGAAAATACAGCCTTAGGCTACATTAGTGGATTTAGTGGAACCTTTATTGAACAGGAGCTCAATCAAAAAGGAATTCATGCTGATTTCATTAAATTAACTACAGGAAACTCACGAATTAATATGAAAATTAAAGCAGTAGAAGAAACTGAAATTAATGGGCAAGGTCCAGAGATTCAATCAGATGATATAGCGGCTCTTTATAAAAAGTTAGATCACCTATCTGATGACGATTTATTAGTTTTAGCGGGAAGTATTCCAGGATCGTTACCCGAAGATTTTTATGAACAAATCATGAAACATCTAGAAGATAAAAATATATCGATTGTGGTGGATGCGACAAAGAACTTATTGCTAAATGTATTAAAATACCGCCCCTTCTTAATTAAACCGAATCACCATGAAATAGCAGAAATGTTCAACGTTGAAATTAAGAACACAGATGATTTAATTGAATATGGAAATAAGTTAAAAGAAATGGGAGCTAGAAATGTCCTTATTTCAAGAGGTGGAGAAGGTGCGCTTTTACTCACTGAAGATAATCAGATCTTTGAAAGCAATGTTCCAAAAGGAGTGGTTAAAAATTCAGTTGGAGCTGGCGATTCAATGGTCGCAGGATTTATTGCAGGATACTTAAAAAATAAAGACTTTAAAGAAGCCTTAAAACTAGGAGCAGCGAGTGGAAGTGCTACTGCATTTTCAAGTGATGTCGCAACATCAGATTATATTCATGAATTAATTAACCAAATCGAAGTTAATAAGTTATAGATTTTAAAAAAGAGGACAAACGCCATCTTCACTAAAGTGAAGGTGGAGCGTTTAATCAAAATTGAATGCATATAAAGGAGACGACACGAATGAGAATTATTGATTTATTAAATAAACAATCAATTAGCTTGACATTAGCGGCGACAAATAAGGCGATGGCGATTGATGAATTAGTTGATTTAGTTGATGCAAGCGGAAATTTAAGTGACAAACAAGCTTACAAAAAAGGAATTATTGCTCGTGAAGAACAAAGTACAACAGGAATCGGAGAAGGGATAGCTATTCCACATGCAAAAGTAAGCGCTGTGAAGAAAGCGTGTTTAGCAGCTGGTGTGAGTAAATCAGGGATTGATTATGAATCATTTGATGGAAGTTTAGCACATCTATTCTTTATGATTGCAGCACCTGAAGGAGCGAATAACACGCATTTAGAGGTCTTATCTAGATTATCAACCATCTTAATGGACGAATCATTTAGAGCTTCATTAATTAATGCTAAATCTGTTGATGAATTCTTATCATTAATTAATGCCAAAGAATTAGAAAAATTCCCAGAAGAAGAACAACAAGTTGAAGTTGCACCCCAAACAAATTCTAAATTCCCACGTGTCCTTGCTGTTACAGCTTGTCCAACAGGTATTGCACATACATTTATGGCAGCTGAAAGTTTAAATAAAAAAGGTTCAGAGTTAGGAATCTCAATTAAAGTAGAAACAAATGGTTCGGCTGGAGCTAAGAATGTTTTAACTAAAGAAGAGATCGAAAATGCTGATGCGATTATCGTGGCCGCTGACAAAAAAGTGGAAATGGCTCGTTTCAATGGTAAAAAAGTCATTGTCACTAAAGTCGCAGATGGAATTCATAAAGCAGAAGAGTTAATTAATCGTGCAGCAAACGGCGATGCGCCTGTGTATCATAGCAATGAAAGTGCAGCTGAAGATGACGTGATGAATGAAAGTTTCGGACGTCAAATTTATAAACATTTAATGAATGGTGTTTCAAATATGTTACCGTTCGTTGTAGCCGGTGGGATTTTAATTGCGATTGCGTTCTTAGTCGATGATTATAGCATTGACCCTGCTAACTTTGGTACAAATACACCTTTAGCAGCCTTCTTTAAATCTATTGGGGGTCATGCATTCGATTTCATGTTACCTGTTTTAGCTGGATTTATCGCATTTAGTATCGCGGATCGTCCTGCATTTGTTGTCGGTATGGTAGGTGGATTACTTGCAAGTCTTGGTGGTGCTGGGTTCTTAGGGGCCTTACTTGCTGGGTTTGTTGCTGGTTATTTAGTTATTGGATTACGTAAAGTATTTAGTTTCTTACCAGATTCATTAGAAGGTATTAAACCGGTGTTACTGTATCCATTATTCGGAACCTTATTAATCGGAATTATTATGACGTTCTTATTAAATCCACCGGTTGCAGCTGTTAATAATGCGATGGTTTCATTCTTACAAAGTATGGGAACAAGTTCTCGTGTGTTACTTGGAATTGTTGTCGCAGCGATGATGGCAATCGATATGGGTGGTCCAATCAATAAAGCCGCTTATGTGTTTGGTGTAGCGTCACTTGAATCAGGAAACTTTGAAATTATGGCAGCAGTAATGGCTGGAGGAATGGTTCCACCCTTATCTATCGCTTTAGCAACGACGTTCTTTAAAGGTTTATTCACAAAAGAACAACGTGATTCAGGAAAAGTAAATTATGTGATGGGATTATCATTCATTACAGAAGGTGCGATTCCATTTGCTGCAGCGGATCCATTACGTGTGATTCCAGCTTGTGTGGTCGGATCAGGACTTGCAGGAGCATTATCAATGATCTTTAATTGTACATTACGTGCGCCTCATGGTGGATTATTCGTTGTACCAGTGGTTGGAAATGCATTAATGTATGTTGTGGCAATTGTTGCAGGTTCAGTCGTTGGAGCGCTAATTTTAGGAGCGTTATTAAAAAGAAAATCAGTCAAATAATAGCAGTAAAAAGCAATCCTGTGATAGGATTGCTTTTTTAATGGAGGGAAGCATAAAAACTAATTTTTGAAGAAGGCTCTGTTAGACTTTATTGTTGTTATGGAACGAAACTGATGAACTAAAGTTGCTTAAAATTAGTAAAAGGAATGGTAGGAGTCAACTTTCTAAATTATTTTCAATCTGAAAGTTTGAAATATTTAAGATTAACTTGGTTTGATAGCACTCGAAAAACAACAATAAAAGCTAACACAGCTTAGACGAAAGATGAATTGATTAATTGATCGCCATCTATAAATTTTAGTTGGATGATTGACTGTCTTTAGTGCATGAGGGGACAGAGTCAAACACAATAATGATTAAAATGAAAACAATTTCTATTGCGTTAAAGAGAAGTTAAAGTTTCATTAATTAAATAAAAAATTAGAGATTTAATCACTTTTTTATCAAATTTATTAGAAGGAAGTATTAATTGAATGATATAATAGCTTTTATGAGTAAATTTTTTTGTGAAAAGAAAGAGAGGCGTTTTTATGGCACGAGCCTTATTAATTGCTGAGAAACCGTCTTTGATGCGAGAAGTACAAGCGGTATATAAAACAATGGGATTTCCAGATACGTTAGATTTTAAATCTTTTAGAGGGCACACGATGACGCTACTCGCTCCAGGGGATTACACGGAAGACTGGGAAAAGTGGGACATCAAACAACTGCCCATGATTCCACAAAAATTTAGATATAAAGTCATTCCGAGTGAAAAAGGCGACTATCTAGCGATCTTTAATGACATAAAAAAAACAATTGAAACTGGGAATTACGATTATTTAATAAACTGTTGTGACCCCGGACGTGAAGGGCAATTAATTTTCCATTCCGTGTACGAAAGTCTTGGCTGCAAGTTACCAGTTAAACGATTTTGGAATAATGGGATGACTGAAAATGCCATAATAGATGCCCTAAATCATATGGAAGATGATTTAAATACCCCACGACTTAAAAATATGATTCAGGCCAGTAAATTAAGAGCAGATTTTGATTGGCTCATTGGAATGAACTTTACACGCGCTTTTTCAATTGGTGCAAATCAACGAAAAGCCTTACCTTTAGGACGAGTGATGACGCCGGTGTTAAATATAGTGGCGCAACGTGAAATGGAATTGCAAGATTTTAAGCCCAAACCATTTTGGGAACTAGAGGGTGATTTTGGTACATTTAAAGGAACTTACTTCGATCACAATAATGAAAATGAAACGAAGTTCTTTAAAAAAGAAAAGGCAGAGGCTGTTATCGCTAAGATGCCGACCACTGGTTTTATTGAAAGCATCGAGAAAAAAGTTGAAAAAAAATATGCGCCAAGTTTACATTCTTTAGCTGATATTCAACGTGAGGCGAATCGCGTTTATGGATTTACAATGTCTGAAACCTTGGAAATAGTTCAAGAGTTATATGAGTCAAAATTTCTCTCTTATCCACGTACAGACTCATCTTATATTACAAAAGATGAAGCCAAACGTTTTCCGCAGTTGTTGAGTGCGATTAAGGATGTCCCAGATGTTGTTAAATATGTAGGACCGATTTTGCCAGATTCAGAGCTGATATCAAAAACGGCTAAAAATAAAAAGTATGTGGATGATAGCAAGGTTAGTGATCACTACGCTATTATTCCGACGGGAAAACCGGTTAGATATGACACATTAACAAAACGTCAACAGCAAGTGATGAGTTTAGTTGCCAAGCGATTCGTTGCTATTTTTATGCCACCAAGTGTGGTGAATAAAACAACCTTGATTACTAATTGTGGCGATTTTAAGTTTAAAACAAATGGAAATGAAGTCGTTGATAAAGGATTTACGGTTCTTTATAAAACGAAATTTAGTGAAAATAGTTTACCAAGCTTCACTAAAAATGATGAAGTCAGTGTCATTGAAACGAAATTAAATGAGAAGGCAACCACGCCACCAAGCCGTTATAATGATGCAACGGTGCTTGAAGCCATGATTAATGCCGGTCGATTCTTAGAAGATGACTCGCTAAAAGAAGTGCTAAAATCAAGTGAAGGGATTGGAACACCGGCCACACGTGGGGCAATTATTGAAAAGCTGATTAATTTAAATATGATTGAACGTCGTAAAAAAACGTTTTATGCTACCGAGTATGGCATCTCAATTATTCAAAATTTAAATGGCCATTTGGTGGCATCGCCTGAGTTAACGGCTCAGTGGGAACAAAAATTAAAGCAAATTGAAGCGTGTAAGTTAGAACCGATGGTGTTTTGGCATGACATGTTAAGTTATATTAGAAGTTCAACAGAAGATTTTAAAAGTATGTCTTATAATATTCAAGGTGATCCGAAAGCTGTCGGTGAAAATAATTTAAAAACCATTGGAAAATGTTTAAAATGTGGTGAACCAGTTTTTGTGGGAACGAATTATTATTTCTGTGGCCAGTATAAAAAATCATGTGATTTTATTAGTGGAAAAGCTATCTTAGGAACTAAAATATCTGAGGCAAATATGAAAAAGATTCTGCAGGGAAAACCAAGTAACGTCTTATCTTTCTCGAAAACAGATAATCAAGGCATTAAAAAAACGTGGAAGGCTGCGTTAGCGTATAACCCGGATCGCAAACAAATCTCATTCTTGTTTGAAGATGATGGAAACGGTGGGTCAGCGAATGCGAAAACATTAGATTTAAAGTGTCCGAATTGCGGAAAATTTTTGCAAGAAACAGGGAAATATTATCTATGTCCCGAACATAATAAATCGTGTAAGTTTATTGTTGGAAAAGAATATTTTACAGCCCCGATTTCTTTAGAGGAATTAGGACAGATGCTACGAGGTCAAATGACAGAAGTTAAAACGGTTAAATTCCAAGATGACGCCATTGTTCAAGGCTGTTTATATTTAGATCCGGGAACCAAACGCATTAAAGTGAAACGGATGTAAAGGGTTTATTAAACAACTAAAAGAAATTAAAAAAACTAAGAAAAATCTCGTGGGATTCACGATTTAGTTCTTAGTTTTTTTTGTAGCCATGAATTAGTAAGTATGAACTATAAATTTATTTAAACGAAGAAAACTAATAATTGAAATGATTAAGGTTGGAATCAATAAGACAAGTTGATTTGTTTGTGGATTTGGGAAAAGAAAGTAAAAAAAGAATAAAAGTAAAGAGGTGATATAAAAACAAAAGGTGAGAAATCCTTCGAAAATATGGCGGTTAAATAAGACAAATCCAAGTCCAGGAACTAGTAAATTTAAAATCAGATAGGCACGTTTTTGATAGGTATAAAAATCTTTCAAAAGCTCTGATCGTTTAATTGATGATGGATGTGTAAGTGCAAGGGGTTTAATGGTTTTCATAGGTCACCTCAATCTTAAAATTAGTTGTTATCAGTTCATTAAAATTTTCCACCGCCACCACCATGGGTTTGACCACTGCTTGACGTATGGGTGGATGATTTCATCGAATCATCATCATTTTTTGGCAGTGGCGTCTTCGTCACGTTGGAACGTAAATATTGGTCCACCTTTTTAGAAATGACAACAGATGAGACGTTTTGATCATAAAAATGGTTAGTTCGTTTAGATGGTTTATATGAGGTCAAAACATAAATAATGAACACGAGTGTTATAACACTTGCAACCAACCCACACGTTAATAGGCGCATCCAAAATGCTTGGATGGGTGTCCGTTCCATCTCTTCATATTGACCATTAGGAATTCCCAAACTCAAATATTGACGAACTGAATTAACAAAAAGACGAGTCGCCTCATCGTAATCTTTGGCACTAAGACTTGGGGTTATCTCATCAATCAATTTAGAAATGCGTTGGTTAGGAAAGTATGAAATAGCTTCACCAGTTGTGGACAGATATACCTCTTGGTCGGCAAGATTTATGAGTAACAAAATACCGCTTAACTCCGAGGTGAGACCTAAATGATTTTCATCGTAAAAGTCATCAGCATATTCTTGGGATGATTTACCGTTTAGATTAGCTTGCGTCACAATGGCAACATCGTGGTCAAATTGTTTTTGAATATTTGAAATTTCTAATTCTAACTGCTCAATATGTGAGTTGCTTAATACATTTTCAAAGTCAAAAACACGTGTGCTTTGCGCCATAGCGTTCAGGGGAAACAATCTAATTAAAAATAGAAAAGTTACAAAAAGAAATAGGCGTTTACTTAACAACCTCATAAACTAACACCTCCTAAAAACATCGCAATAAATAGGCTACTAAATAAGGCAAGCGCCCCTACTGTTAGTTTGATTTTAGAAAGGGGGAGTGTGCCAAAGACTTTTCCAGTTTGCCCATTGATAATAAACTGATAGGATTTGTTTACTTGTTCATAGGTCATCAGATAGATGGGCATTAAGGTGTAGGCATATTCTGTTTGAGATAGTTGGGTAGAACTGTTTTGAATGAGGATACTACTATACTGGCTCGCATCTTGCTTAAGGGTTGTACTCACGACCTCTTCGATACGTTTTAAGATAGTGGGATAGACATCTTCGCTGCTTGAGTCAAATTGATCGGCATAAAATCCTGCTAAGTAACTCATGGAAAAGTCTTTTAGATCGGTGTAGTCAAAGGGTTCAATGCTTTCGATGAGCTGCGATGGTATTTTGTTTGAGGCGTTATGGGCCACGTTGTTAAAAGTCATTTCTCCTACGCGTTCGATATGATAATGATTGGTTTTGGTATAGTTGTATTCGTGGTCGGACCATGTTTCGATGGTTGTGGCTTCCGCTTTGATTTCACCTTGGGCTAGACAATTAAATAACCAGTAGGGAACGTAGATTCCTGTTAAGTTTTCAATCTGGTGCGGGCTAGTAAAATCTTTTGGAATGAAATACTTGTTTTTGGTGAACGCTAAAAGTTTTTCTTTGGCTTCGTCTTGTGAAAGTAAAAAGGGAATAATGTGTTTGGGTTTGTAATGATCTGCTAGTTGATGTGTTAAGACGATGGGACTCTGACAATACGCACAAATTAAGGCTTGCGATGTTTGTGTGGTGATGAGTAAGGCCCCACAGGAGGGGCAATGATAGACGACGGGATCAGCTTTAGCTGTTTGAGAAGTGGAGGATGAAACCTGATCGTCTTTAACTTGTTTGGAAATGAACCCGTTCATTTCATCAATCGAAAAACAACTTGAACAATGCTCACATAAGCATTGGGAACGTTTAGGATCATAGTGAATGAGGGCACCACAATTTGGACATTTAAAAGAAATAACGGACAAAAAAACCACTCCTTTCTTTTCATTGTAAGATGAGTGGGTAAAGATTATGACTGTTCTTT
>JBOFCV010000182.1:0-2617 GCA_051646305.1 Turicibacter sp. | reverse complement strand
GAAGCGGGAGTTATGTTGGCCTTATTTGAACTCGGATTGAGTGAAAAAATTAAAGTCGTTTCGGGAACATCGATTGGAACTGTCAATGCTCTTCTTTTTTGTATGCAAGATCAAGAGCTCATTCAAAAAAGTTGGAATTGTCTTTCATATGGTCAGTTCATGGCTAAAGGTGAAAATTTTAAGATAAGTACTATTAGTGAGTTTATAAAAAAATGGAAAGATAAAAATGTAGAAGTTGATTTAGGCGATTTTATCACCGAGCACGAAGTTGGATTAATCTCACAAAAAGGGATAAGAGACTACCTAAATACGTATGTCGATATAAAGCGTTTCAGACAAACAGATATTTCAATTTACAGTTGTGCATATAATATAGAAAAAGAAATGCCCATTTATTTCAAACTAAACGATTATACAGAAGAAGAACTGATTATGATTACACTGGCCTCATGTGCAGTCCCATTTATATTTAGTCCCGTTATAATTAATGGCGAACCTTATGCTGATGGTGGCGTTCAAAGTCCACTGTATCAGCAAAACAATGTGGATAATATACCGAGCACTCCACTAAAAAATCATCCAATCGATCTTATCATAGCAGTCCATGTTAATTATCAAGATAAAGTCGATCACTTACAATTTCCCAACACGCACATCATTGAGATTTACCCTTCCACCCCACTCGAGTTAATCAATGGGACGGGCACGGTGAATTTAAATCAAGACGTTCTAGAACAACGATTAGAGTTGGGTTATAAAGATGCCATCGTTGTATTAGCACCCATTGTTTTAGCAAGTTTGAAAGGTAAGAATATAGATTCTTATCTTAGACAACAGCAAGAAAACAATGAAAAAATACGCAGTAAATATAACAAGAAACCATTGGGTTTCTTAAAAACAATTCATTCAAATAACTAGTAATACTTTAGTATATATGAGCGAGTAAGTTCAAACAATTGGACTTACTTTTTTTTAATCGCTTTGAAAAAGATAGAAGGTATTTTTAAAAATAATCCATTTATTATCATAAAATTCCTCAATAAATTTAAGTATTTATTTCTAATAAGTAAAAAAATTGAAACTAAAATAGATTTAAAGTTGAATTCGAAATAATTCAAATAAAAGGAAAATAATGATTAATTTTTTTAAAATTAGAGATGATATAGATATAACAGTTTTGTTTGGAAATTATTTGAGGTGGAGGATATGGAAGTAAAAATCGATATGGACATAGGATTAGTCTTATCAGGTGGAGGAGCAAAAGGTGCATATGAAGCCGGTGTGATTGCTGCCTTGTGGGATCTCGGATTATCTAAAAATATTAGTGTTGTATCAGGCACTTCAATTGGTGTTGCTAATGCATTAATGTTTTGTATGGATGATCGAGCGATGGTTGAAGACTGTTGGAAGACCTTAAATTATTCACAGTTTATGACCTTTCAGGATTTACTAAAAAACAAGGTCGTCAGTAAATTATTTAAATTATGGAGAAGCTCTCATGATCATTTGAAAATTGATGAAAAAAATAATGATCAAGAGGCAGGAATTGTTTCTCAAGAAACGATCCGCGAATTTGTTAAAAAATACATTGATATAAAAAAACTAAAAAAAACAAAGATTGAATTATATGGTTGTGCGTTTAATGTTAATCAACAAGAACCGGTCTATTTCCATTTAAATGATTATTCAGAAGAAGAAATTATTGATATCTCGATTGCCTCATGTGCAATTCCCCACGTTTTTAGTCCCATTAGTATTAATGGTGAAACTTACGTAGATGGAGGTTATCATCATCCATTTGAATTTGAGTATAATGTGGATAATGTGCCACTTAAACCATTGATTGAAAACCATAACTGTGATGTTATCATTATCGTTCATCTAGATTATTTGGATGATGTTGATTATACTTTGTATCCTAATAAAGTCATTATTGAAGTCTTTCCCTCAATCCCACTTGAACTTATGAATGGAATGGGGACGTTAAACTTATTTCAAGACACTATCCATAAGCGATTAGACCTTGGATACCGTGATGCCATGGTGACATTAGCTCCACTATTAATGGCCTATATTAGAGGTGAAGACTTGGAACCGTATCTAAAAATACATCGAGAAAAAAATCTAAAACTATTACAAAAACATAAGCCACGTCCATTAGAATTTATCAGATTTATCCAAACAGAAAGTTCTCCACAAAAAGGTCGATTAAAAATAAGTAAAACCAAAAATAAATGAAAAATTTCTTATTGATAAGACTAAAGAATCATCACAAAACTAAGGATATCTGCTATAATAAAGTCTAATTATAACGTAGTAGAAACTATAGTAGGGGGATTTGAAATGGCATTTAATTTTAAAAATATAGTTGAGGGATTAGCAGGAAATCTTTCGGCACAAACACCAGAAGAAGCAAGTAAACAATACGGGAAATATTTAATGGCAGGAGAACAAATTACCCAAGCCTTTACCTTAATCCGTGATGCTATTGTATTTACAGATGTTCGTCTAATTATCATTGATAAACAAGGCGCAACAGGTCGAAAAACAGCTGTTAAATCAGTTTATCTAATGAATATTGTTGATTGTGAAATGGAAACTGCCGGAACAGGAATTG
>JBOFCV010000160.1:0-6604 GCA_051646305.1 Turicibacter sp. | reverse complement strand
TTCTATGTCTATAACTCAATCGATATTTTTATAGTATTCATGGTAATAAATGCATTTAGCGAGCAGGAATCAGATAAGGTTTAATTATTTTTACATCGCCTAGTAAGGGTTATACCCGGGGATAAAAGATTTAGATAATGATAGAAAATTTGTAAGTGGCTAATCTTTGAAGACGTAATAAAAATCAAAGGGGAATTTGATGATGGGACTAAAAAAGAAGTATTTGTTGATCTTAGGACTTATGATTATTGTAGTTATATTAGGAATTAACTTCCTACCCAAAAGAATTGATATCTCATATCCAGCTGTTATATTCAATGAGGTAGATGGAGCATTGATAACAGAAACACAGGTAAGTGCTAAAGGTTATTTATATCAACCATTTTGGGGTGAGCACGCATTTAGAGGTAAGTTAATGGTTGAACATTATGATTTTACTTCTATAGATCAAATGATGGATATTTCGTATCATAAAGATTTTTATAATGGAATGGGTGTTTTGGATTATTCATTTATTGATTCAAATGCTCGTACTAAATCGGAGCCGTTAGGTCAAATCTGGCTAGCCAAGAACATGAATGCCATTAGAATTAATGTGATTGAAGAGTTTAATTATGATAAAGACTATCTTCCTGTTATCATCGCACCAGCCACAACAATAGAAGAGGCAATGCTTATGAGTGAAGAATTAGGATTTTAAGTAGGGAGATAAACGTTATAAGTTAATTAGGTTTAAATCCAGAGGGGAAGACAATGAAAAATTGGGAGAAAATCAAAAAAATTGATCCCCATGTTCATATCCTAGCAAATGAAAGACGAGCAGAATTAATCAGTAATTATGGTGAAGAGGATGCCTGGGCAAAAGTAGATATTGAAGGCTAATAAAAGAAATGGATAAAGAAAATGTTAAGAAATCCATTATACTACCCATTAACAATCAATATATGTATGATGATATGAGATAAACGAATGAGTTTTTAACGGCGTGTGTTCAACAGTAGTATCCGACCCGTTTAATTGGATTTGCGGATATATCAATTCAAGGGGCGGATGGAATGTAACAAATCTTTTAAAATATAAGATGCAATTTTTAAAGAATAACAAGATAGGGGATGGATGAAATGTTTGCTTATGATGAAAAATATTTTAACGAACCATTTATTACGGATGAGTTAGTCATTGGAAAATGGGAATGTATTGGATTTCACTGTTATGATGAAAATAATAGTGAGATAGACGAATCAGAGTTTTTTGAACATAAACATAAAGAAATATATTTTCTTCCTAATGGTGAGGGCTATTGGATTTATGAATGTTGGACTAAAGGGAAGATCTGTACTTGGGCAGGTGGAGATGCACCGTATACCCATCATTTATATGAATTAATAAAAGTAAATCATAAGCAGTATATGTTTTTAAAGACTAAAGAGGATAACAAAGTTTTTGTTAATATCTTAGTTAAAGTTAGTGATAAACAGTTTGTCGTTGAAGATTTTGCTATCCGTGAAAATGTTGATCTTCCTTTTATAAGTGATGAAGATGTTTTAGGCGAATGGCTTAGTGTGGGATATGTTGAAAAGATTGATGACTTCAATGATAAAGAATTAAGAAATGATTTGTGGATGAATAAAATTATTTTTGAAAATGAAGGTATAGTAACACGCTATTATGCCGGTGAAAGCCTTTGGAATGATCAATGGACAAAGAATAAATTACTGGATTTAAACAAAAAATTGGTTTCTACTTATCTGATTAAAACGATTAACAGTGAAAAGTATATGTTTATCGAATGGAAAATGGGGGATTTTACTTATGGCCATTTACCACCCACATATTATGTTTTAAAAAAGAAATGCTAAATTCAGAAGAACGTATATAAGAAACTAGAGTAGTTCAGATGTTGAAGTATCTAATTATGTTTTGGGATACAAAAATTGTGCAGTGTTTGTTATAGCGTAAAAACGTAGTTTCATAAATAAGGATATAGATATAACGATTAGAATCTTCATTTATAAATTTATGCGTTTTTAGACATACCTTTATGGGTGGTGTTACAAAGAAATAGAAGTACAAATCATCCATGAAACACATAAATTTATTGTTGGGGAATGAATGGAAAATTTTATTTAACTTAATGGGAATTTCGAAAAGATGTTTAAGGAGCGAACAATGAGAATCAAATAGTCGAGAAATGTATGAAAGAATTCAGAAAGTATGTTATTGCCCAAGGGTACTATGAATATTTAAATCAAAATCAAACCATCAGTGAATTGATTTTATCAGCTGAGATATAATCATAAGAAAGAAATGAAAGCGACTTTGGATTAATCGAAGTCGCTTTTATTTACAAGTCACCACTGATTATTAAGCGAGTAAAATATTGTGCGAAAATACTAAAACTGATATAATTCAGTAATGGATTTATTATGAAATTTTGGATAGATATTACGACAAACTTATTTGAGTATTTATTGTAAAATACTATATCACAAAATTTATAGAAGCAGAATAGAATGAGAGAAGTTGGGCAATTAACAGAGAAAACTGATTTTAAGGGAGATAGAAAAGATTAAGCAACTGAAGATGATGGGGACTATATTAGAAGCGAGTGAATAGGGGAATCCGGATGGAAATAGAGTTAAGTAAATTTAGAGTCAAAAAAGGGATGGAAGTAAAGGCACTAGAATGGATGGAATATTTAAGACTGAATATATATAAGTCCAGATAAGTTTTTTACATCGGAAAAACTTTAACTGGACTATAGGATACTGTCGAAACAAAGTATTTAAAGTTTAGAGTCTGATTTTGGGAATGTAAAACCATTTTGTTTGTATATAGAGGCTGTTATAAAAACACTTGAGGGTGAAAAGATGTATGTTGAAACGATATTTAGCGAAGAGGACGACGACTATATGTATCTCTATTGGTATTCGATTCAAGGTGAGGGTGGAATCGAAGTCATTGAAAGTGACCATGAAGTGGATAAAAAACATATTGAGTCTTGGAAATTATGTGTCGATACTGAATATAAACCGGTCCATATGAAACAACAGGTGTCAATGATACCAAGTCGAGTGTTAAAAGCCTTTTAAGGTTATGTAATGAAGCGTTTGGGGGAAAAGGAGAGAAGTAGAGATGAAGAGTTTAAAAGAATTAAAAGGTTATTTAATTGTGATTTGTTATGCGTTAAGTTTAGTGATGGTAGATATGTTAATCAGAGTAAGTATCCAATATCAACTCTTTTCAATCAAAGCCATTTTATTTTCAACATTTTTTGCTTGTATTTTAGCAGCAGTTGGCTTGTTATTTAAGGGAAAAGGAAGACTTTGGTTTTACTATATCACCTTATTCATGTTTTCAGGACTTGGTTTAGGACAAGTTATATATTATCGTTTTTATAAAAGTTTCTTCTCTGTCAATCAAATGACGAATCTAATGGAATTAGGAACAGTTGGTGGCGAAATTGTACGTGTTTTAGAACCTAAAAACTTATTATTCCTGATTCCAATTATTTTTCTAGTTGTTGCAGGAATCTTTTTGAAAACATATCAAAACAGGAAAAAATCAGATTATTCGCTTATTGTTGCATTGATTTTAGTTGCTGTTGGAGGAAGTTTAGTAACGAAAGTAACATTAAAAGATGCAGATGGTGAGAGTAGTTCATATCAAGGCGATCAGTATTTATTTGATACGATTTTTGATAAAGAAAAAGCAATGGGTAAATTCGGGCTCTATCAGTATACGCTAAAGGACATTGAGCTAAGTATCACACGAAGAGTAGAAAAAACAGAAGTGAGTAGTGGAGAGTACTCGATGCTAGACACGTACTTCGACGAGTTAGAACATACTCATGTTTCTAATGAAAAGTCGGGATATTTTGAAGGCAAAAATGTGGTTTATGTTATGGCTGAAAGTTTATTTGACCGTGCCCTAAATCCAAACACGATGCCTACTTTGACTAAGTTAATAAATGAGGGATTATATTTTGATAATTTCTACGCACCCAAATATATCGGTTCAACAAGCGATACAGAATTTATTTCTAATACTTCTTTAGTGCCATCAGTACACTACGGAACGACGCCATATGAATTTTCAGAGAATTATTTTCCGAATTCATTAGCTAAGAACTTTAAAGAAGCGGGATATACAGCGCAATCCTTCCACTCAAATACAGGTGATTTTTATAATCGATTTAATTATCACGAAGCGTTAGGCTATGAATCATTTTATGATCAAACAGCTTTAAATTTAGAGTTCTTACCTGAGTGGGAGTATATGGTGAACTGGCCAAGTGACACGGATTTAATAGATGCATCGGCTGATATATTCTTAGAAAATGATCAATTTTTCAGTTATATCATTACGACCAACGGTCATACACCGTATACAACTAAACGAACTGAATTGTTAGAAAATTATGAGTTTGTTAAACCATTTATTGATTCGTCAGATGATGAAATTGTTTATTATTATGCAGCTCAAAATGCGTTTGATGAATCGATGGCTCAATTAATTAATCGATTAGAAGCTGCAGGAGAGCTAGAAGATACAGTTATTATTATTTATGGAGATCACTATCCGTATCCAATCCATCATGATAATTTATGGGCTTATGATCCAACAGATGAATGGAATTGGCAAGAATTCCATAAGGTCCCGCTTATTATGTGGACACCTGGGATGGAAACTGAGACGGTTTCGAAATTGATGAACACCTTTGATTTGGCACCAACGATTGCTAATTTATTTAATTTAGATTATGATTATGATCATGCTTTTGGAATTGATGTGTTTTCTGAAAAAGAATCAATCGTTGTTTTTGATAATTATGGTTGGATCACTGAGCATGCCAGAAATAATAAGTGGTCCGAAATCTATGAGTCTTATGATGAAATTGGAACTGAAGAATATATGAAAGAAATGGATGCTAAAGTCATTGAAATGTTTGAAATGGGACAACATGTCCTAAAGGATAATTATTTTTTGAAATAAGAAACTTATCAACTGAATAAAAAACCTTCTACGTTATTATATCGTAGAAGGTTTTTTATTCGAAAAATGGTTCAAATAGACTTAAATCTAGGGGTTCGCCACTAGCTTTGTATTCTTTTGATGAGTCATTGATGATTCGCGAGTCGTCCAGGATGAATATTTTTTGTAACTCAAAGTAGCTATCTCTTGATTTTCCAGTGAGAACAATTTCATAGAGGGCCTCTGTATATTCTGTTGATGGAGTCAACAAACTAGTTTTAAAATTTGATGCAGTTATGATATCTAAGAGCTCTGAAACAACCTCAATATCTAAGCCAACACATTCATCAAATTTACAAATTCGACCAGCATGTACTTGTTCGCGTGAGAATTTTAAAGAACAAGCACTTAATGAAAGTAAGACGATTGAAACAAAAAATAACCGGTTGATTATATTCATAATAGTCACTCCTTGTCGTATGTCCTGTAGTTAAAATAATGTCCGTAATGAGAAAATAATGGTAGGGTATAGTGCGTTTTATTTAGTCACTATTTAAATTTCCCCATGAAAAATTTAATCAACTGGTCCATAGAGTTAAGTATATAAAGATTCACGTTTACATAGGAAGGCAGATTGTCAATATGAAGAATAGATTTTAGTTCTAGTATAGCATGTAAATCTGAGTTAACTTGGTGTAAAGGTAGTGAAATAGAAAATCATCCTCGGGAATAATGAGCAGGTTATAAGAGTGTTAAGAGGCTTGATATCCTTCTATCAAATGAAACTGTAAGTTTTCTTATGATTATTTCACTATATCACAAAAAAGGTAAAAAAAGCACTGAAATATAGTTAAAAATTACCATTTATTCTCATACTATATATAAATCTAGCAGTATAGTTGAACGCTGCTTATATAAAATGATTGATTCAGTAGAATTTTAAAACAGGGGGATGTTTATCCCATTTGGAGAGGTGCGAGGATAATGAAGGTCATCATGTTAATGATAGGATGTTTAATAGTAGGTGGGTGTTGTATTGAAAGTGAAGTTTTAGTTGATGACCAGGCGATTGAAATAAATGAAGATGTGATTATGATTACTGATGAAACCGTGACTTTAGAAACGGAATACAGTGTTAATTTAGAGAAAAGAGAGGCTATTCCGGCACAAATTGAAAATCGATTTTTTGAATGGTTAGAATATTTAGAAGAACCAGACGAGCTCACAAAAGAACTGACTAAATTTTTGTCTGTTGTGGCATTTATTGCGAAACCGGAATCAGATTTTAAAACACCTATGGACGATGATCCTGAAATGATATTAGCCAACACCATTTTATATACGAAAGAGGTGGCGTTGAATGAGTTTATAGAGGATGGACCGTATATGGATGAATTTGGATATACGCACGAGTTAGGCATCTTACGTGAGCATGTAGAAGAAAATGCTAAAAACATATATGGTGAGAACTATGTTTTAGGGCAAAGTGGATATGAAACAGTGGAATACGATGAGGACTTGCAAATGTATTTTATTATTCCAATGGGAATTTCAGTGTATAATCCGGTTATTCTTGATAGGAGGGAAGTTGATGATACGTATGAGCTAACGGTTGTCTTCCCTAAACGAA
>JBOFCV010000448.1:0-2041 GCA_051646305.1 Turicibacter sp. | reverse complement strand
GATTGACTCTACGCAATAAAAATAAATTACCCATATATCCATTATTCAAGCCTCGTGCATAAATTTCACTATACTGCAGCCCAATAATCCCAGCTATATTCATAACCTGGTGACGATACCAATTCCCCTTTATCAATTTCAGACGTTTTTTAGCTGCAGCAATACTATTATTTGTTCCAACTTGATTATTCGCATGTTGTCGATAACGCATCATTGGAACAGGATCAATAAACCAACTATAATTTCGGCTGCGGGCAAACGCATATATAAGCCAATCATGCAATGATATATCGCGGCCTATTTTCTCATACTGCTCAATTAATAGCCTTTTAAACTCCTGAGCAACCCCTCTCTTCAATACGTATGTACAGCCAGGACCTGCAGCCTCAAATAAATAGTCCCACTTAAGTTGAGGTTGCGATTTCTCTACTAGAAGTTCATGGCCATCCTCCCAAAATGCGATAACATTCGATGAATAACAGTCAAAATGCTGTAGACAATCAGTGGCTTTTGATAGTTTATTTCTTGGCCAAATATCATCCTGATCACTCAATGCGATATAATCATAAGGTTCAAGATCTACATCGCGTAATAGCCTGAAGAAATTTTTACCTGCGCCACAAAATCGCTCCCCATATGGCAACACAGTCACATTTTCAAATTTTTCTGCATAACTAGAACAAATACCAAAGGAATTATCACAACTTAAATCAACGCTACAAACAACATGAACCTCAACATTTTGTTGCTGTAGAATTGTATCAAGTTGCTGAGATATTAGTTCCTCACCATTATACGCGGCAAATAAAACAACAATTTTATTATTAATCATCAAACGAAACCTAGTTTATTACTGCTAACAATAAAAATCATATTAATAATACTGCATTGTGATTTTACGCAACACTAGTCCATTTAGTATAATAAAAAGACTAGATTCAACATGCATGAAGTATTACTTTTATTATCAGTAATATCAGTACGTATGGCGACGCAAAAGTTTGGTTGCGAAGCCATGAAGAAATCTTTGACCAAAAAAATAAACAATTAGAAATAATACTTTATTCTTAATCTTTAACAATCGAAATCCTTTAACAGACATGAACTTATTGTAATACATAGACTGTTTGAATATTTCGAAAGCTTTTAAATACTCTTCCCGCCCTTCAATTCTTATTGAACATAAAATAAAGAGATGAGAAAACATTTTTTTAATTGATGCGAAAAATAACTCTTCATGCTTATTATATGCGTTATATGACTTTAATAACCCTTCCAAATAATCATATATTTTAATCGTGTCAGAAATTGATAACGCAGACATACCTCTAGAGGTACTACCAGGTCTAATTTCAACATGGTAGATAACATCATTAATAAATATACATCTGTTTGCAAAAAGCGCTAAAGCTCTAGAGAAAAATACATCTTCATTTTTTCTTGTACTAGGAAACTTAATATCATTTTCCTTTAAAAAGGTAGCCTTGTAAATCTTATTGCACGGTGAACTATAAATGGAATCATCAAGCATTGCTTTTTTAAAAATGTCATCACCACTTAAATTATGCATCTTGAATTTTGGTAGGATATGCTTTACTTGGCCAAGTTCATTTCTAAAATCAATTCTAAAATTAATAAAATCAAACTCATCATCAAATAAGTATGGTTTCAATCGCAATATAAAATCACTCGATATATAGTCATCCGAGTCTATAAACGATATAAATTTTCCTTTGGCAAAATTTAGCCCAAAGTTCCTAGCAACCCCTTGCCCTTCATTTTTTTTATGGAAAACTCGAACTCTATCATCTAATTGGGCCGTTTCATGCAATAAGGTCAACGTATCATCAGTTGACCCATCATCAATAACTATAATCTCTAACGGCATTTCAACGAGCGATAGAATTGATCTCAAGCACCGTTGTATGTATGATGAAGAGTTGTATGCAGGTATAATAAAAGTAATAAGTGGTACGTTTAAATACATTAAATTAACGCCTATACAAGAAAAAACATTTAAGCTTAAAAAAACACCACCTAA
>JBOFCV010000156.1:0-5521 GCA_051646305.1 Turicibacter sp. | reverse complement strand
CAAATTTATTTAAAGAATTCTCTTTAATAGGTGTTCTTAATATTTTAAAGTTAATGGGGGGATACTTCACCTTATTTAATTTTATTGATGTATTATTTTTAGTTTCATTATTATTCTTCTGTATTTACTGTTTTAAATGGATCATTGATCAAGGCGCATTTTATACGTTCCAATATTCATGGCAAAAATCTAAAAAACACATTTTATTTTTTCTTCCAAAATACTGGGGAAGTTCTAAAAATGAACCTAGATCAAAAGAAGATGAAATTGATCCCCAAACAGGTGTTAAGATTTATCATTCTTACGAAGAATTTGTAGCGTTTAAACAATCTGGCAAATGGGATGATCTCAATCAATTGTTCTTCTCAACGATTGTCCTTGTTGTTGGGTGTATGATTGTTTCATTTATGCTGATTTAAAAGTAAACCATAAAAACAAAAAGAGCTCGCCTTCATTTATCGAAGTCGAGCTCTTTTATTGTTTTCACTTAAATCTAACAAACATCATAGTTTACTCTATCACTTAATTGATTTTAACGAAGAGTAACGCCTAATTATTATTTTATTTTTTCAAACTGTCCCATATAAAGTTGATAGTAATCCCCTTTTAGAGCAATCAATTCCATATGTGTTCCTTGTTCTGCAATTTCTCCGGCTTTTAAGACAATAATTTGATCAGCATTAACAATCGTCGATAAACGATGGGCAATGATAAAGCTTGTCCGATCTTTTAATAACGTTTGAATCGCATCTTGAATTAATTTTTCAGTTTCAATATCAATCGAAGCTGTGGCTTCATCTAACACTAAAATAGAAGGATTAGCAATTAATGCACGAGCAAATGAGATAAGTTGTTTTTGACCCGTTGATAAACCTGATCCACCTTCACCCACAACCGTATCATAACCCTCGTTAAAATTCATGATAAATTCATGCGCATTAACAAGTTTAGCTGCAGCCATGATTTCTTCATCTGTTGCATCTAACTTCCCATATCTAATATTTTCTTTCAATGTTCCACTAAATAAGTGTGGTGTCTGTAAAACATATCCTAAATTAGAATGTAGCCATTCTTGACTACGTTCACGATAATCAACACCATCAATTAATATTTTCCCGCTTGTTGGCTCATAAAAACGACAAATTAAATTAACAATCGTACTTTTCCCACCACCGGTTGGACCGACAATGGCAATACTACTTCCCGCTTTTACTTTTAAGTTCATATCTTCTAAAACTTTTTCACCATTTTTGTACTTAAATCCAACATGATCTAATTCAATATCACCTTTGATTGATTCCCAATTTTCTTTTTTATAGTTTCCGATACTTCCGTATTTTTCAATCACATCTTCACGATCCACAATATCAGAAGGAGTATTCATTAAAGACATAATACGTTCCGCAGCAGCCTGTGCATCTTGAAACTCCGTTAGCAACCTTGCAATTGTACGAATCGGCTCAAAAAACTGAGTTGAGTACGTAATAAACAATACTAATGTCCCAAATGTTATCGCTCCACTAAAGACATCCATGCCGCCTTTATAGATAATAAATGCCGTCCCAAAACTACCAAGGGCAATAATAATTGGATAATAAATGGCTGAAATAATGGCTGCTCGCACAGAACCACCTTTCATATTTTGCGTCAGTTCTTTAAATTCATCTAGATTATCCTCTTCCGTAACTAGTGTTTTAGTTGTGACTGCCCCTGTAATCCCTTCATTAAATGCCCCTGTAATTTTAGAGTTCATTTTACGAACGATACGATACTGTTTTAAAATTCTAGTTTGGAAATAATAACTCACCACCCCTAAAATAGGTAAAATTGCAACGGTAATCAACGCTAATTGCCAATTGATTGTGAACATCGCAATCATAACAAATACCATGACCATTACGCCCCATATCGTATCCGTTAATCCCCATGATAGAATACCACCTAAACGATTTGTATCTGATGTTAAACGCGACATTAACCATCCCACAGATGACGTATCATAAAATGAGAACGATAATTCTTGCAATTTTTTGAACGCATCTTTACGGATATTGTAACTAATATGCAATTGAATTCGGTCTGCTAGTAAAATAAATGACCAAACCACAAATCCAAAAAGCGAGATAACCCCTAAATATAAAAATCCAAACGGGATAAGCCCCCCTAGATTTCCTGGGATTACATAATCATCGATGACCTTCATATTTAAGATAGGGATGATCGTATCTAACAGTGCCAGCGTAATAACTGCCACAAAAAGTAAGGCAACGTCGCGCTCAGATCCTTTTAAATAAGAAAATACTTGTTTCCATGTTTTCAAATCCGCTTTGGTATATTCAACTTCTTCTATTTTTTCACTCATATTTACACCTCAGTTCCCGTACACACATCCGACTTATTCATTAACTTCATTAATTCTTCTTCTTTTTCATTTTGAATTTGCCAGAAATGTTTATACTGCCCCTCTTGATTAATTAATTCATCATGTGTTCCTTGCTGAATAATTTGACCTTTTTCAAGGACAATAATTTGGTCAGCATCTTTAACAGTACTCACACGATGCGCAATAATAAAAGTTGTCACTTCTTTTGAACGAAGTGCCAATGCTTTTCTGATTTCAATATCAGTTTCTGTATCCACTGCACTTAATGAATCGTCAAAAATTAATATTGGACATTCATTCATTAAAGCGCGTGCAATTCCAATACGTTGTTTTTGTCCACCTGATAATGTAACCCCACGTTCTCCAACGACGGTATCATACCCATTTTCAAATCCTTGAATCACATCATGAACCGAAGCAACTTTAGCAACATGATGAATTTCTTCTTCTTGCGCATCTTTTTTAGAGATTGCAATATTTTGTTTTAATGTTTTTGAGTATAAGAATAATTCTTGAAGAACACATCCAATGTGATGACGAATATATTTTTTATCAATCTTTTTAAGTTCAACCCCATCAATCGTAATTGATCCCGAATTATAATCATATAAACGTAATAATAGATTCATTAAGGTTGTTTTTCCTGAACCGGTACGGCCAATAATGGCAATCGTCTGCCCTTGCTTGACTGTAAATGAAATATCTTTTAGAATACGATCTTCTTCATCCTCATATTCAAAACAGACTTTATCAAATACAATGTTACCCTTGATTTCAGGTTTTTCCAATTTATCTTCAAACTCAATTTGTTCAGCTAATACTTCATTAATACGTCTAGCTGAAATTGTTGTTTTCCCCAGTTCTGTTAGTATTCGTCCAAGTTGACGAACAGGCCAAATAATCATCCATTCATAGGCAATAAACGCTTGTAATGTTCCAATTGTAATTTCACCTTGGATAGCTAAATATCCTCCGTATAAAATTACGATGGCAATTTGAACAAAACTTAAGAAATCTGAACTTGACCAAAATAGAGCATTCAATTTTGTCATTTTATAACTTAACTCTTTAAAGCTTTTATTTTTTTCCTCAAATTGTTCAATTTCGTATTCTTGATTGCAGTACGCACGAACCACACGAACTCCTGTCAGATTTTCTTGTAAGGTTGTTGATAATCTTGCTTCTGCTTCATCTGCATCTTTAAATGCCTTTTTGACTTTCTTGAAGAAGAAGAATGAAAATCCAAATAGGACAGGGGTCATGACCACACTCACTAATGCAAATTTAACATCCAACTTTAGCATGAATGAGAAAATGATAACGAAAATGAAAATCGCATATCCCATCTCAACTAATTGTCCTGCTAAAAATCTTCTGATTGTATCAATATCAGATGTACAACGTTGAATCAAATCCCCTGTTTCAACGTGTTTATGATAAGTGTACGACAATTGTTGCACATGATTATAAACATTATCTTTTAAGTTTTTAGCTAAATCTTCTGAAGATTCTGCTGACCATTTTGCCTTTAAAAAGTTAAATAGGGCATTCATTAGCGTAAATGAAATAATAAGTACCCCACTCATAATTAACTGTGTCTTAACCCCCGCAAAAGACAAAATGAAAGTTGAAATAGCATTTTCTTCTGCTACTGTGGATTGACTAATGACCTGGTCGATTGCTGTTTGATTAACTAACGGAATCAATGTTGAAAATATAATTCCAATTGCAGTTGCAACTAATGCTCCGAATACTTTTAGTCGATTACCTTCCATCCATCCATAAATACTTTTAATTTCTTTCATGTTTCTCACCTATCTTTACTTGATATTTCGTTTCAATAACTTTTCCCCACCTACTTTTACATCTTTATCACCCTTTGACATTAGCTACAGTTGTTCATCATTAATAAATATATTTTTATAACGACCACTATATGACAATTTTTTTATATGCACTATTTTGTTTTACTTATATATATTTTTGGACGCTTCAATCAAAGCTTATTTAGCTCTTAAAATGTATACAGCCTACAACATTTATGCAAATCATCTTTCTATTTCCCTCAGTATCAATCATTATTTAAATATAATTGTGTTAACCGGTTACTTAGGTAAAATTTATTAACGTTTCAACACCTAATAATCAATTATACATATATATGGAAAATTTGGAAGTTGTTTTTTTAATTTTATTAAAATAATTGAAACGTTTAACTTAAATACCAAAACTTTTTTAAAAATTTGTCACCAAAAGCCCACACCTACGTATACTATTATAAACGTATAATCAACCAAGGGAGGTTTAATCATGTATAACGCTGGGCCTGGCTATAATTATTATCCTTATCCTTATCCATGTGCGCAACAACCGCAATCATCTCCACCCGCTAGTTATTATCAATACATGAGTTTTGCATTAACACTCGTTATGTTTATTTTACTTGTTATCGTTCTTTATAATAAACCAATGCCTCATTGTTCTTATCATGATTAAGCAATTTAATAACAAGAAAAAGGAACTCCCCTAGCTTTAAGCTATGTAAGAGTTCCTTTTTATCAATTTATTGATTAATTTTTAATACTAATTCATCATTTTCAACTTCAACTAAAACAGTTGAGTCCATTGAAATTTCTGACCCAATAATCGCTCTTGCGAGTTTTGTTTCAATCGTACGTTGAATATATCGTTTTAATGGTCGAGCCCCATAAACCGAATCAAATCCTGCACTTGCCACATAATTTTTCGCTTCATCACTTAAGATTACTTTTATTTGTTGTTCCTCTAATCGTTTATTTAATTGCTCAATAAATTTATCAACAATTTCATAAATAATAGCTGATGATAACGGATTGAATGTAATAATTTCATCAATTCGATTTAACAACTCAGGTTTGAAATAATCTTTCAAACTATTTACCACCTGTTTTTGTGCTTCTTCATTATTATCATGATCGAGTAATAACTGTGATCCAATATTTGACGTCATAATAATAATGGTATTTTTAAAGTCAACCGTACGTCCTTGTGAGTCCGTAATGCGACCGTCATCTAATATTTGAAGCAAAATATTAAACACATCTGGATGTGCTTTCTCAATCTCATCAAGTAAAACAATTGAATACGGTTTACGACGAA
>JBOFCV010000151.1:0-11301 GCA_051646305.1 Turicibacter sp. | reverse complement strand
ATATTGTTTTAATGCGCAGTGATTTAATGGATGTCCCAACAGCGATTAAATTAAGTAAAGCAACAATTAGAAATATTAAACAAAATTTATTTTGGGCTTTTGCGTATAACGTACTCGGAATTCCAGTTGCTATGGGGGTCTTATATTTATTTGGTGGACCGCTATTAAACCCAATGATTGCAGCGGCTGCGATGAGCTTAAGTTCTGTTTCTGTTTTACTAAATGCCTTGCGTTTAAAACGATTTACGGCATAAGGTTTGGATGAATTATCGTTCCATTCAACTAGAGGTGAAACAATATAAGTCATATTGGTGAATTCAAGTTTTATTATAGCTGCAATAGCTTATCTAGTTAATTTATCGGTTTGTATGTAGATTTATAAAATGTGGAATAATAGGATTGGAGGAATAAAAATGGAAAAGAAATTATTAATTGAAGGAATGAGCTGTCAACATTGTGTCTCACATGTAAAGGAAGCATTATTAGAACTTAGTGGTGTCTCATCTGTTGAGGTTAATTTAGAAGGAAAGTTTGCAGTGATTGAAACCTCTTGCGACAATGAGTTGTTACGTGCTACAATTGATGAAGCAGGATACGACTTGAAAGAAATTATTAACCTATAAGTAAAAGGGGAGTATCGAAGTGACGCACTAAAGTCATTGATACTCCCTTTTATTATGGAGTTAAAGGCATCAAAAGGATATCCATGAGTCTGTTAGGTTGAAAAATTAGATTACATCCTATGAAAAATAATTAAATATAACGTTTAATGAGGCTATAGGATTTTGTTGTTTCACCTTTTTAAAGTGACTATCCACGATTGAAAAGACATTTCTTTTTAATTTTGGAATATTATTTAGTAATAGAATAAATCGATAAATATTACTTTGATTAGTATAGTGACAGTATTTACAGTAATAAATGAGAGGGGGGGATAACATGAAAATATTAATTACAACAGATACATATTATCCAACCGTAAATGGCGTGGCAGTTTCAACCGATAATTTATATCGACAATTAAAAAAGTTAGGACATGATGTTAAAATATTGACACTTTCAACGAATGTAAAAGAACGAATTGAAGGTGATGTCTATTATTATAAATCGTATCATACAAATGTTTATCCTGATGCAAGGATTATGAAACCAACACGAAGTAAAATACTTAAATCACTCATTGAATGGGATCCAGATATCATTCACACTCAGAGTGAGTTTTCAACAATGGTATTGGCAAAATATATTAAACGAAAATTACAAATTCCTCAAGTTCATACGTATCACACGATGTATGAAGATTACTTGCATTATTTTATGGGAGGGAAAGTGTTAAGAAAAAGAACACTTTTAACTTTAACTAGAGGTTTACTAAGTACAGTGGATACTGTTATTGCTCCTGCACAAAAAGTTAAGGAAAAACTTGAAAGTTACCAGGTGGGCTCAAATATTGAAATTGTTCCAACAGGAATTAATCTTAATAAGTTTAAAACTGAGTTAACTGTGCACGAAAAAGAGGAGCTGCTTCTTAAATATGATTTAGTTGGAGTCGAAAACAGATTAGTCTATGTCGGAAGAATTGCAAAAGAAAAAAATATTGAAGAGATTTTAACATTATTTAATAAATCTTTACATGTTGTGACTAACACGAAGCTTTTAATTGTAGGGGGTGGACCTTATTTATTAAAACTTAAACAGTTAGTAAAAGATTTAGGTCTTGAGGATGATGTTAAATTTGCTGGGATGGTTGATATAAATGAAACGTATAAATATTATCAACTGGGTACTATTTTTGTGACAGCTTCCACAAGTGAGACGCAAGGAATTACATACATTGAAGCAATGGCGAGTGGCTTACCTATATTATGTCGATATGATCTATGTATTAAAGATTTAGTTATCAATGATGAAACTGGATTTGCATATGAAAATGAAGAAGAGTTTATGACTTGTTTAGAAAAAATGACGTCGAGTCCTACTTTAAAACTTCACATGAAGTATAGGGTTAAAAGTAAAGTGAAACAATACTCAGTCGAATATTTTGGACAACGAGTGGAGTCAATTTACGAGTCAATATTAAAAAAGTCGGTGTAAAATTATTACGTTTGAAAAAATTATTACAACATTAGGATGTTTGATCGCATGCTGTTTTTAAGTCTAACACAAAGACTAAACCTAAGCATAAATAGCGTTTGTTTTATGAGCACCATTCAAAACAGAACAGGTGTTTTTAAGAGATAATTGAAGTGTCATAAGTGGAAAAAAAGTTGTAAATTATCCAAAGGATCATCGATAGGAAACAAAAAGTAATTAATAAATTCAAACATTAAAATCGTAAAATTAAAGATAATTATGAGTGTATTGTTACGCCAGCAAATAGGAAAAAATACTCATCTATTTAGGCTAATACCAATGTTTAGAGCAAATAGAATCTAAATTTATTATAAGGAAAAAAATTAAGTTATATTTTAAAGATAAGATTAGAAAAATGAATTGAAAATACAATAATTGTAAAAAATATGTTGACAGTAAAATGGAATCATACTATTATAAACTTACAAAACTTAATAAATCTTCAGGGCAGGGTGCGATTCCCTACCGGCGGTAAAGCCCGCGAGCCTTTATGGCATGATTCGGTTAATTTCCGAAGCCGACAGTACAGTCTGGATGAAAGAAGATAAAAAAATGCGGTATAGTAAATTGAGAATAACGATGTTATTTTTTTAGTTCACTATCTTTATTTAGTCTATTTTGCTCTGAAATATTTCATATATTTCAGAGCTTTTTTTGATTAAAAATACTATATCTGCGCAATTAGTATATGTTAAATTTTAACTATTTTTAGTTGAATGGATAAACGATACTGTAAAGCCCTGAGTCAGTTTAGCTCAGGGCTTTTTTTATATAAAAAATAAATTCCCTGAAGCTTTAGGTTAAATGAAAGTAGGTGAAGTGAGTGGATAAAGAATACATGAGGTTGGCGATTGAACTAGCTAAAAAGGGAATAGGGCATGTTAGTCCAAATCCATTGGTAGGCGCTGTGATTGTAAAACAAGGAAAAATAATTGGTCAAGGATTTCATGAACAATATGGAGAGGCTCATGCTGAAGTGAATGCTATTAATCAAGCGTTAGAAAACGTAAAAGGTGCTACGATTTATGTAACACTAGAACCTTGTTCACATGAGGGGAAAACGCCACCTTGCGCTAAAAAATTAATTAAGCACCAACTAGCAAAAGTTGTGATTGGGATGTTGGATCCAAATCCATTAGTCAGCGGTAGCGGGGTTAAACTACTACAAGAAGCGGGGATAGAAGTTGAAATAGGAATTTTAGAGAAAGAGTGCAAAAAGTTAAATGAAGTATTTATAAAATATATTGTTCAGAAAAAGCCATTTGTTGTGTTGAAGTCTGCCATGTCACTGGATGGAAAAATTGCAACTGCAAGTGGAGAATCAAAGTATATTACGAGCGAAGCTGCTAGAGAACAAGTCCATGAGCAACGCCACCAGCTAAGTGCAATTATGGTTGGCGTTAATACGATTATTATGGATGATCCGCAGTTAACTTGCCGACTAGCCAACGGAAAAAATCCAATTCGGATTATTGTGGATAGTAAACTTAGAATCCCTTTATCATCCAATGTCATAGCTTGTGGGGGGGGATGGAAAGACAATTATCGCCACAACCCAGATGGCTAATATTGATAAAGTTTTAGCTCTCACACAACAAGGCATCACCGTGTTAACTTTGAAATCACAGAATGGACGAGTAGATTTGCAAGCGCTAATGATAAGTTTAGGTAAATTAAATATTGATAGCATATTACTTGAAGGTGGCTCAACTTTAAATTATGCAGCGCTAGAATCTGGAATTGTAGATAAGGCCCAATTCTATATAGCACCGAAGATTATCGGGGGAGAACATTCAAAAACACCTGTGGGTGGAGAAGGAATTCATTTATTAAGTGAGGCTTTTAAAGTAGACGATTTAAGTACAACATTTATTGGGCCTGATCTATTAGTAGAAGGTTATATTAGGAAGGAGGAGTAAAGAAGATGTTTACAGGTATCATTGAAGAAGTCGGGATGCTTAAAGGAATAAAAAAAGGAGCAAAATCTTCTCAATTGACGATACAAGGGGAAAAGGTCTTAGAAAATACAAAAATTGGCGATAGTATTTGTACGAATGGCATCTGTTTAACGGTTACTAAATTAACCGGTGATACCTTTGTTGCGGATGTGATGGCTGAGACGATTAGACGAACTAATTTAAGTGAGTTAAAAGTTGGCAGTGCTGTTAATTTAGAACGGGCTTTGAGTTTGGAAACGCGTTTAGGTGGACATATTGTCAGTGGCCATGTTGATGGACTTGGTCAAATTACCGGATTAGAAAAAGAAGATAATGCAACTTGGATAACAATTGATGCTCCGAGGAATCTTTTAAAATACATCATTCATAAAGGATCGATTGCAATTGATGGCGTTAGTTTAACAGTTGCTTATGTTTCAGATGATTGTTTTAAGGTTTCTATTATTCCGCATACAGGAGAAGAAACTATTTTGTTAAATAAAAAGTTAGGGGACAGTGTTAATTTAGAGTGTGACATTATCGGTAAGTATGTGGAGAAACTTTTAGGATTAGCACCGCCTTTACATCCACAAAGTAAGGCTTCAATCAGTGAAGATTTTCTAAGACAAAATGGATTTTTATAAAGAGAGGAGCGATTAATATGTTTAAATTCAACTCAATTGATGAGGCGATTGAAGAGATTAAAAATGGAAAAATGGTTGTGGTTTTAGATGATGAAGACCGTGAAAATGAAGGGGATTTATTGATGGCAGCCGAACTTGTGACGGGTGAACATATTAACTTTATGGCAACACATGGTAGAGGATTAATTTGTATGCCAGTGGAAGCGTCGCGATTAAAGGAATTAGATATTCACCCAATGGTTGAAAATAATACGGATAATCATGAAACGGCCTTCACTGTTGCGATTGATCATGTGGAGACAACGACAGGAATTTCTGCGTTTGAGCGTGCATTGACGATTCAAAAAGTTATGGATTCAAGTAGTGTGGCAACTGATTTTAGAAGACCGGGTCACATTTTTCCGTTAATTGCAAAAGAGGGTGGAGTTTTAACTCGCGTGGGACATACGGAAGCGGGGGTGGATTTACCGAAGCTTGCAGGGTTAAAACCGGGAGGTGTGATTTGTGAAATCATGAGTGAAGATGGGACCATGGCACGAACACCTGAATTGATTTTATTTGCTGCGAAGCACAATTTGAAGATCATTACAATTGCTGATTTGGTGGCATATCGTAAAGAAAAAGAATGTTTAGTTAATCGTGTGGTTGAAATTAATATGCCGACTAAATATGGAGAGTTTAAGATGTATGGATTTGTAAATAAATTAAATGGTGAACATCATGTCGCGTTAGTTAAAGGGGATGTGAGTAATGGATTACCAGTCTTAACGCGGATTCATTCAGAGTGCTTAACTGGTGATGCTCTTGGATCAAATCGTTGTGATTGTGGAGAACAGTATGAAGAGGCGATGAAAAGAATTGCTTTAGAAGAACGTGGGATTTTATTATACATGCGCCAAGAAGGACGTGGAATTGGACTGATTAATAAGTTAAAGGCTTATGAATTACAGGATCAAGGATTTGATACAGTCGAGGCAAACCTTCAACTAGGGTTTCCTGAGGATATGAGAACATATGATATCGCGGCTCATATTTTAAAAGATTTAGGTGTTAATCAATTAAATTTGATGACCAATAATCCTCGAAAAATTAACGGATTGGAATTACATAAGTTAACGATTGCAAATCGTATAGCGATCCAGATGAATCATAATGAAAGTAATGAGTTTTATCTTAAAACCAAACAACATAAATTAAATCATATGTTGTCTTATTAGAACGTGTAACTGTCTCATAGCATGAAATCAAGAGGATGAAATAAATCGTTGTTGAAGATGTATCATTAAATATAAGTAAAAAATAAAGGTTTTGTTAGCGTTTAGTCTTGTTATGGACTAATTATAATCAAATTAACCTGTTTAAAGTTAATAAAAGGAATCGTAGGAATCAACTACCTTAACTATTTCAGATGTGAAATGTTAGAGGAAATAAGCTTACATTAATTTTAGGAGATTAGGTAAAACACAAATAAATTCTAATAGAATTAAAAAAGAAACCATAGGAGGAAATTATATGAAATTAATCGAAGGAAATTTAGTTGCTAATGATTTAAAAGTGGGTATTGTTGTGGGAAGATTTAATGAATTTATTGTATCTAAATTATTGGGTGGAGCTGTGGATGGTTTAAAACGTCATGGGGTAAATGATGAAGATATCGATGTAGCTTGGGTACCGGGTGCATTTGAATTACCATTAGTTGCAAAAAAAATGGTTCAAACAAATAAATATGATGCTGTGATTTGTTTAGGAGCGGTTATCAAGGGATCAACACCACATTTTGATTATGTTTGTGCAGAAGCATCAAAAGGGATTGCTCAAGTATCATTACAATCTGAGAAACCAGTCATTTTTGGTGTGTTAACAACAGATACAATTGAGCAAGCAATTGAGCGTGCCGGAACAAAAGCAGGTAATAAAGGATATGATGCAGCCGTAACAGCAATTGAAATGGCGAATGTTTTAAAGAATTTCTAATAAATTTTAGACTATAAAATAAAAAAATCAGACTGAGTTAATAAAAGTCTGATTTTTTTAATCCATGAAAAGGGATGCGACATTAAGATTAGAATAACTGCAATTCTAGTGATTCTCTCAGTTGCCCAATGACTAGCGTTGTTAAATCATCAGGATGAATATTTTTATTATTTTTAATCCATAAAATGAGAATATTGATAACTTCACCAGATTTAAGGGCAATAAAATAATCCAGGTTGCGCCAAATCAAAGTATCTTTTTTCTCAGATTTAGCTAATAGTTGTCCTAGTAATTTATCCAAGTTTTCATTAAGGACAAACGTTTGGTTAGATTTAATTAAGAGTTCAACAATTTCAGAATGGGAATAAAAAAAATGCAAAAATAGGTTTAGAAACTTTGTTCTATCATTATTTTGTTCAAAGTGACTTGGTGTAGAATGATTGGTAAGATAGCCGGTTAACTCTTGAAATGTTTCATCACATTTTAAACGAAGAACATCATCTAATGAATCGAAATTGCGATAAAAGGTTGCTCGTCCAATATGACCTTCTTTAGCTACTTCTTTTATCGTAATATCTCTAAAATCTTTACATTTCATTAGTCTACATAAACTTTTATATATCACAATACTTGATTGAATAGACCGTTTATCATTCTTTATATGATACATTTTAGCACCTCATGTTTCATCTGAAATTGATAAGTTAATAAGTCTTGGAGCTATAGTAAATAAGTCTAGTAATTCTTCTGTTTTAAAAATGAGTTAGACGATTAGACTTAATAGGATCAAAGTATTTATTGTTGGATAGTTAAACTATTTAAAATTTTTGGATAGATATAGTATATGTAATTGTTAAACTTGTATTATAAAAATTATCTGTTTAGCTTGTTTATTTTATGGCGAGTGATAAAAAAAGGCGAATTTGAGGTTAGGCATCTTTTAATCATTAAGTTATCTAGTTTTTGTGAAGGTTAACAGCTTGAATTAAATTTAAGTTAGTAAAGTCGAAAGATAGAAAGAGACACCAGCATAAACTGGTGTAAGGGATACTAATCAAAAGTGGCGGAGATTATATAAAATATACAGTCGTCTATTTTTTAGAAGTGGTGCTAGTAAAAGAGTTGCACAAAAAATAGGATTGAAGTTGTCTTGTGAGGGAATTTTAGGCTATATAAGAGCTGCCATTTATTCCTTTAAACATACGATAACACCTATTAAATTAAATGGAAATATTGAAAATACAGATGAATTTATTGTAGTTACTCCATTGTGGGCTGGAGGGATAGCGAGTAAAATTAGAAGTTTCTTAAAAACTGTTTCAAATGATAAAGTTCATTTCGTTGTGACATCAAAATCGAGCCAACTTCAAGATGACTTAGGATATAAGTCATTAACTCACAACATCAGGAGTCAAAAAAATGAAGGAGAAGTTATTAACTCATTTATTAATCAAGTTTAGTAACTAATCAATTAATCAAACTGTATCAAGTTTAAAGTAGATACAGTTTTTTTAGTTGTAATAAAATCGGTAAATAAAGTAATTAAATTTAATAAACATCATAAAGAAATTAGAAACTTATTTCTAAAATTATTTGTTCTAATTAAAATCTTATATAAAATGATTGGGGGGCTTGTAAAAAATAGTCAACCAGATACAATAAGAGTAAGATAACCAACTCGGTCAATGCAACTTGGTCAGAAAGGAGGAGTTTATGAATCATAAATTTTTTGAATTACCTGAGGATAAGCAACTTAGAGTGATTAATGCGGGTCTTGAAGTATTTTCTAAAAATGAATACAAGCGGGCCTCAACTGATGAAATTGCAAGACAAGCCGGCGTGTCGAAAGGATTGTTATTTTATTATTTTCATAATAAAAAAGAATTGTATCTTTTCTTATATAACTATACGGAACAAGTCATAAAGCAAAGTGTTATTGATTCAGATTTCAAAGAGATAACGGATTTTTTCGAATTACTTGACTTTGCAACGGAGAAAAAGTATCAACTGTTAATAAAGAATCCACATTTCATGGAGTTTGTGATGCGTGCTTTTTACTCTCAGAAAGAAAATATTTCAGATGAAATGGATAAAAAGATGGAGGACGCCTCAACTCATATTTTTGCACAGTATTTTAGTAACATAAATTTTTCAAAATTTAAAGAAGATGTGAATCCTTTAGATATCTTACAAATGGTCACTTGGATGGTGGATGGTTTTCTACATGAAAAACAACGAACCAAGACGCCTGTTAATTTTGAAAAGTTGATGGAAAAATACGTGACCTGGAGAGACATATTAAAAAAATCTGCCTATAAAGAGGAGTGTTTAGTTGAATAACGGCGACTCGGTGGAATCAAAATTTAGACCATTTAAAGAAGAAGAGATGTGCTAAGGTCATACCATGCCAACCAATTAAATATAGTAATTTAGATACATGTAAGAATTAAACGAGTAAAAACAAAGAGGGGGAGCACTTAATGAGCATCATTGAAATTAAAAATCTAACAAAAGATTACGGTAATCAGAAGGGACTTTTTGATTTATCATTTAGCGTGGATGCCGGAGAAGTTTTTTGTTATTTAGGACCAAATGGAGCGGGAAAGACCACAACCATTCGCCACTTACTCGGTTTTGTGACAGGAGATAGCGGGACTTGTAAAATTGATGGTCTAGATTGTGTGAAGGATGCAGCGCTTATTCAAAAGAATCTGGGATACCTACCTGGGGAGATTGCTTTTTTCGATGATATGACCGGGATTCAATTTTTAAAATTCATGGCAAATATGCGTAAAATGAATGATTTTTCAAGAGCAGAGCAATTAATTAAAATGTTTGAATTGGATACAAGAGGTCGTATTAAAAAGATGTCAAAAGGGATGAAACAAAAACTTGGAATTGTCTGTGCATTTATGCATGATCCCAAAGTTTTGATACTCGATGAACCGACAAGTGGATTAGATCCATTAATGCAAAATCGCTTTGTTGAGTTAATTGTTGAAGAAAAAAAACGTGGAAAAACTATTATTATGTCTTCGCATAGTTTTGAGGAAGTAGAAAGAACCTGTGATCGTGTGGGAATTATTAAAGCTGGAAAGTTAGTGACTGTGCAATCCGTGCTCACATTAAAAGCTTCTCAACGTAAAGCTTATCGGCTGACGTTTGATAGTATTGAAACCGCCCTATCATTTGCATGTGAAGAGGTGGAAGTACAAAATAGACACGAAAACAGGGTAGATGTTACGATAAATGGATCACTTCCACTGTTTTTATCAACTGTTTCAAAATACCCTGTCACAGGAATTGATAATATTCAACAAAATTTAGAAGATGTGTTTATGAATTATTATGGGGGTGTGAGAAATGATTAGTTGGACATTATTTAAACGAACAGTAGAATCAAATTATAAAATTTTCTTAATATTTCTCGCAGTTTTAATGTTGTATTTCACGATTATTATCGGGATGTATGATCCAAGCATTGATGATAGTATGGCGGCTTTAATCGAAACATTACCGAAAGAGTTTATGGCTGCATTTGGATTTAGCGGTGCAGACGCCGGCTTGATGAGTTTTATCGCAACCTATTATTATGGATTTTTGATTCTTTGTTTCCCGATGATTTATGAGATTATTATTTCAAACCGGTTGATTGCTAAACATGTGGATAATGGGTCGATGGCTTATTTATTAGCAACACCACATAAACGGTATAGTATAGCTTTAACGCAAGCTAAGTTTTTAGCTGGTTCACTTATCGTTTTAATTGGTGTATTGACGATAGTTGGAATTGGTTTTTGTGAGATGATGTTTCCAGGTGAGCTTGATATTAAGGCATTTTTATTATTAAATCTAGGCGCTTTATTACTTCATTTAGTTATTAGTGGAATTGGGTTCTTTGCTTCTTGTTTATTTAATGAGACGAAGAATTCATTGGCAATCGGAGCTGGAATCCCAATTGCATTTTTATTGATTCAGATGATTGCAAATATTGGTGATAAATTAGAAAATTTAAAATTTGTAACGTTATTTACGCTATTTAATCCAAGTGATATTATTGCAGGTTCTAATAGCACAATCATTTGCTTTTCAGTGCTAGCGATTCTAGCTGTTATCGGTTATGCGGGGGGAATTTATATTTTTAATAAGAAGGATCTCCCATTATAATGGTTGAACAAATAACAAGTGTTTGAAAATATACTTGACTATATGACACCCTTATATTAGAGTAAAAATCTAACTTTAAGGGTGTATTTTTTATACAAGGGGTATAAAAAACAAAAAGTAGGGGAATGTAATAATTAGGAAAATAAACGATAAAAGGGGTATTTTATGGATCATTTAAAACAACAATTACTAGAGGAAATTCCTGAATTTAGAGCAGTTGGTGAAAAATTTTTAAGCGGTGAGTTGTCAAAAATGGATTTTAAGAAAATATCCGGTGGATTTGGCGTTTATGCGCATCGAGATGGATCAAGTTTTATGATAAGACTTCGTATCTTATCAGGGATGCTTTCTAAAGAACAGTTAAATCAAGTATATGAATTAAGTCATAAGCATCAAGTTAAACTCATCCATTTAACAACGCGTCAAGCCATTCAGTTTCACCATCT
>JBOFCV010000125.1:0-2240 GCA_051646305.1 Turicibacter sp. | reverse complement strand
CAACTAATACTTCTGTATTTGATGGTGCTGTGGATAAAATTCTGTCTAATTTCTTAGGGCTTGTAAATTCATTCCCTTCGCGGTCTTGCATCGTAACTGGTTGATTTCCACAAGCCACAACCGTCGTTAAGGTAATAATGGTGATAAGTAAAACTGACATGATTCTTTTTAGATTTTTCATTTCTTCCTCCAAGTATTGATCATATTTGAGGCAATTTAAAATACGCGTGCTGTATAAAATAAAAAAACATACCCTAAAGGTATGCATTCATACATTATCATTCCACTTAAAAATAGCCTATCCTTCTTTTTATTTGCGATTCATCATAAAGAAGTGACGCTCTCTTTTAACAGATAAGCATACAGCTTCCTTATTTCAAACATAGCAAAATAACTTTTAAGTTCATAAAAGTCATAAACAGATGATATTCATTTTATTTTAAGTAAAATCACGCACGTATCCTACTATCCCACCCTCAGGAGATAATAGCACTAACATATAAGGCAGGTATCCCGACTTCGTTTCATCCGCCATCTTACCTTCCCACATCAATTGATGCAGTGGTCTATCAAGATTTTGTCCACTTCACGGTTACTGGGGTAGCTAAAGATTTGCACTTCATTCCCTATTAAGAAAAAATCACCTCATATGAGTCAATGACTTATTAAGTATAGTCTTTACCCATTTCTTTGTCAAATATACAATAATAAATAATGTTTGATATAACTTTACATATTCACACGGTTAAGCAACTGAAGTTGAGCTCTTTTTAATTCAATATTTATTTCTATCATATAGTTCTTTACCTCAATAGTCACTTTGATGTATTAATAAAGTTCTGTGTATCCTGATCTCTAATTTATAATGACTACTCCATATATAAGCATATTCAATCACTCAAAAAAAAATGACATTCAATAAAGTCCCGTAAGGGGGAATCTCTATTTTATATCATCTTTTTTATTTTTAAACATTAACAACGGCACCTTCCCCATCTCATGTTTACCTGTTTTGGAATCTGTTACATGATCGCAGGTGATATTGATGTGGCACGGACCGGCCTGTTCAATAAAGGGAATCAGAAATTCTTGTTTGATTCTTTCTAGAAATTCTAATTTTCCCACCCAATCTTTTTGATGAGCCAGTTCGTCTAAGCCATTGATATGCACGATTAAAACATCGACTTCTTTTATCAGCTCAAGGGCGGCGTTTAATTTATGAGTGAGATTCGTATTGCCATATCCTGTGCATTCACTTGGGATGATAGATTTCATATGAAGCGCGATACCCATCCCATTTATTAAATCAATTCCACTAATGATGCCAGCACGTTTTTTGTGTTTATGTTCAAACGATTCTAAGTCCACTTTTTTAGAAAGACCCCATGGCCATAAGATACAACCTTGTAAATCGTGCTTATTAAATATGATAGCGGAATTTTTCATCAACTGTTGAAGGGTTTTACTTTCCGGAAGTAAATCTACCACTTTTTCACCCAAATAAAAATGAGGCGGATATAGCGTTTCAAAGATGTTTTCATTTAAAATGAGAAGATTTTTATACGTGTCTATTGGGATCAGTTTGCCATCAGGAATTTTAATCTCTGATAATATATCATTTAGATGCAATGGCAAATTCCCGCCAGTAAAGTCGATTAATTTACCATCGCGACATTTCACAATATTACATCTTAAAATGACTTCACCATCATTCAATTGAATCCCTTTTGAAAGGCCTTCATAATACGCACGCTCGCCAATCTCAATGATATTACCGTTGTAACCTAGCATGTTAAAAATACAATTTAGGCTGTCTAATGGTTTATTTTCTACTGAAAAGTCTACCCACTTCATGTCACACGCTACATTTAAATCTCCTAAGATTAATGTTTTAAAATCTACATTTTCTAACGCTTGCTCCATAAGACCATCTAAAATAATCAAAACTTCTTTCATGATAAAACATTCTCCAAGACCTGAATCAGTTTTTTATTTTCGGCTTCCGTTCTTACCGCAACACGATAATACGACTCATCAAGCCCTTGGTAATTCGCGCAACTTCTAATTAAAATGCCATCCTTTAATAGTTCTGATTTCAAGTCTAAGTCACATAAAAGTTTAAAGAATAAGAAATTAACACTGCCTTTGAAGACACTTAATTGCGCAAATAAACTTAGTTCGTTGTACAAATACTCGTTTTGGATTTGAACATACTCAATGGTTTGAGCGATATACGTTTG